>JBJEXU010000083.1:0-2810 GCA_051886095.1 Christensenellales bacterium
ATATCAATACTAGAGGCGGTATCTCAGAGTGGCAAGTCATTACTTATAATTGCCGAAGATATTGAGAATGAAGTTCTTAGCACACTAGTTTTAAATAAACTTAGAGGAGCATTAAATGTAGTAGCAGTTAAATCTCCCGGTTATGCCGACAAAAGAAAAGCACTTTGTGAAGATATTGCAGTGCTTACTGGAGGCACTTTTATTTGTGACGAACTTGGCTACGAATTAAAAGATGCCGATATATCTAAACTAGGTTTTGCAACAACTATTAAAGTCACTAAAGATAATACGACTATTTCAGGTGGAAGAGGAACAAGGGAAGCAATAGAAAATAGAGTGTCAGAAATTAAAGGTCAAATAACAACCGCCGAAACCGAATTTGATAAAAACCGCTTGCAAAGTAGACTTGCTAAATTAATTGGCGGAATTGCCGTTATATATGTTGGTAGTGCTACTGAAGTAGAAATGCAAGAAAAGAAACTTAGAATTGAAGACGCTATTGAAGCCACCAAAAGTGCTACCCAAGAAGGTATAGTTTGCGGTGGTGGAATTGCCCTACTAAATTGCGTGCCTACACTTGAAAAATTAATTTCCACCTTAGACGGAGATGAAAAAACAGGTGCTCAAATTATCCTTAATTCTCTTTATGCACCTATCAAAATGATTACCTCAAATGCAGGTATTGACGGAGGTGTTGTAATTGACAAGATTTTATCCCACAATTCACCTACATTTGGATATAATGCCCTTACTAACGAATATGTAGATATGTTAGAAAGCGGAATTATTGACCCAACTAAAGTCACAAGATGTGCACTTGAGAACGCAGGTAGTGTTGCCTCAACTCTACTTACTACCGAAGTAATCGTATGCGATATCGAAGAGAAAATTGAACCTAAAAACCCTAACGCAGTCCCTCAGGGATATGGAATATATTAAAATACACCAAACTAATCAAATTGAATATTAAATAGAAAAAAGAACCCGCGGGTTCTTTTTTTCTATTTAATTGCAAGATTAATAATAATCTTTTTCTTACTGAAAGCATATTTTAAACATTTGTAAGCACCACTATTTTCTGTATGATTTACATAAAAAATAACAATATCACTTCTATTTATCATTTCAATATTTCTATAATATATTCTCTTATACCACCAATCAAATTCTAAATCTAGATAAATAAATTCTTCATAATCTTGGGAAGATAACCATATGGGACGCTTAATTTGATATTTTGAATCAGATAAACAAAAAATTCTTTTAATATGTTGATACTTTAATTTTAATTCTGTAACAATTTTCCAAGCAAGTTCATCAAACATTCCAAAACCACCAAAATAGAAGATGCCATATTTTTATTTTACAATCATCTCCTCTAATATTTTTCTTAAGTTATTTTTTAATTCTTCAGTTATATTAATTTCACTATGACCAAAGAATGAACAAGCCTTATATATTCCCATAATTCCTTAAGTGCAGAGCATTTCACTTATATATTATAATTTTTCTTTTATAATGTCAAATATAAGTGCAATAAATTTCACTTATATACACTTATTTAAAAGAAATAATTTATAGGAGGTAATATATGAATTTAAATAAAGCTTTTGCAATAAGATTAAGCCAATTGTTGATTGAAAAAAATATGTCAAAATATAAATTAGAAAAAGAAACTGGACTTACTCACTCGGCATTGAGATATATTTTTAATGAGGTGAATACAGATGTTAAATTTTCTACTATAGTAAAAGTTTGTCAAGCTTTAAATATGCCTCTAGATGAATTTTTTAATGATAAAGATATATTTAATTTAGACAAATTGGAATGCGATTAAAAAAGAACTAGTGAAGTAGACCCTATAGAGTGGCACTTCACTAGTTCTTTTTTATGTGATAAGTACTTTACTTAACAATATTTAAGTCAAAAACATTCCAAGGAGTTTTGTCTTCCGGTGGATAAACTTTAAAAGTCATATTTTCCTTAGTTGTTGGATGTTGAAATTTTAGTTCGTAAGCCCAAAGTGCTAGATTATGACCTTTGGCAAGAGCATCTCCGCCATATTTGACATCACCATAAACTGGACAACCAATATGTTTCATTTGAACCCTTATTTGATGGCTTCTACCAGTATATAAATCAACCTCAACTAGCGAAACTTTTTCTTTAGAATCAAGAACATTATACTCTAACTCGGCTCTTTTAGCACCTGTCGTTAGTTCTGGAACAACTTGAACTGTATTAGTTCTCGGATTTTTCTTAAGGTAATTAATAAGTTTCATTCTCTTTTCTTTTGGTTTATTAAGAACGACCGCAAGATATTTTTTAGTCATCGTTCCATCAGATATTTGTGTAGAAAGTCTACTTGCAGCCTTACTAGTCTTAGCAAAAACCATTACTCCGCCAGTTGGTCTATCAAGTCTATGAATAAGTCCTACAAAAACATTACCGGGCTTATTTTCTTTTTCTTTTATATAATCTTTAACCATTGTAAGTAAGTCTTTATCTTTGCTTTCGTCCTCTTGTGTAGGAATGTTTTGAGGTTTAATTACCACTATGATATGATTATCCTCATAAATTACATTTAATTTATCTTTAAAATCCATCATTTTATCCTTATTTTTTCACTATTTATGTGTTAAGTTTAATTTGAAAAGTATAATTTTAACCGAAACCAATTATATCTAGATAATAATATGAGCCAGAATTTTTGTATTTTCCTAGCAAAGTGACATTACTTGTTTTGTTAGTAAGATTTATTTTTTCTGCATCAAATTCTATTATCAAAGACCATTCACAGCAAGAGGTAT
>JBJEXU010000084.1:0-2804 GCA_051886095.1 Christensenellales bacterium
CATCTCCATAAATTTCCTTAATAGCCTTAGCAAGAACGTGACTCATACTATGTCTATACATCATTTGTTTTTCATTGTTTTCACTCATAATTATTCTCCCTCTTTTTTATTTTACATAAGAATTAAAAAATCCTTATGCAATAACGCATAAGGACGATATAAACCGTGGTTCCACCTTATTTGACTGATAAACAGCCCACTCTTTTAGTCTAAAACTGTTAGACTTAAACAGGCACTCAGAAAGTGGTTTCATTTAATTATATCTTTGTAGGCTCTCAGCAAATGCCTTACTCTCTGTGAAAGAATTTAATTAACTACTTGTCTTTCCTCAATATGCTATTCAAATTTATGTTCTTATTGTAAGACTAAATTATTACTATGTCAAGTATTTTTTTAATTTTAACTTATAAAAGTACACTAATTTTATCTTCAAAAATATACTTAATTAATTCCGCCACCTTAGTACTTAAAGTATCATAACAATTAATAATAATTTTCTTTGGAGCATAAGCAATAAGATTGACTACAACTCCTATTTCATCATCTTTAGGTGTGGTTATAATTAGTTGTTTATCTTTATCTAAAATACACATATTTTCTCTTATTTGTTCTAAATACATTATTTCCGTTTTAGAGTGGGTGTTATTAGCAAGTATTTTAAGAAATTCTAAATAAATTTCATCTTGATTTTCCCCTAACTGGCTATTAAAATAATCTATCAATCTATCCCAAATAAAATAAAACTTATTAAGTTTAAAATTCATAAGAGACCTTATATGTATTGTTTTGGTTAACTTAATACGAACTCTGGCGTAATCAATTTCTTCCTGTAAATTAATTAGTACTAGTGACATAAGAATAAAATTATTTAATTCTTCATCACTTCTTTTTATCTTTAAATGCTCTTTGAAATATTCTTCTTTAACTATCTTGATTATGCACTCTAAAACACTGGTTTTTACAAAATTTATATATCTTTTATCTTTAATTGCAATACTACAGGTTAGTCCATTTCCAAGCGTCATAGCAAATATTACTTTGTCTTTAAGAGTAGATTTTAATTCTTCTTCAAGCATAACAAAATACATATAATCTACACTATTTCCAATTAAAGTTATTTCCCACATACCTAAAGTTAACCCCTTTAAGTATAGTATATGCATAAGTTAAAGATATAATTTAATTTTTTATAATAATTTATTAAATTTAATCTGCTATATATGGCTCTCCTGTTATAACTATATCTACTCCTAAATTAGCGACATTTTTAATTACAATATCTCCAATTTTTGTATACTCTGCCGAAACTTTAGAGATTTCATCAAGAACTTTATCAATATCAGTTTTAGGAACTTCTCTACTTGTCTTAACAGGAACAATTTGACCATTCTTAGTTTTCATAAGTGCTGTTACCATTCTCATAGGGCAAGTCATTTCTTCCTTAGCATATTCTTCTCCCCTTGGGCAAAGATTACCCGAAATCTTATCCCCTTCAATAGATATATTACAACCCCTTGGACATTTAATACAAATTAACTCCATTTATCTCTCCTCAATACTAATAGTAATATCCCCAATGAGATTAGTTTTATCAATAGCAATATTAACCATTTCACCGGGATTAAGAGCAACTATTGGTTTAGAATAAACTACCTTACCCCCATTGCTTACAACAATTTTAGAATTAACAAATTTTTTAAGCACTCTAAAATAAATCTCTAGTTTATCTCCTACACCTTGCATATAGGAGGAAGGTACGGTATATCTAATACCATTTCCTGCAATGACTTTATGTTCTTCTCCTCTTGGTAGTTTACCTAAAGCATAAAGTCCAGCATTTCTACCTGCAGTAGTACTTTCAATGGTAACATTATCTACTAAATCGTGAACGTGAAGTACATTACCACAAGAAAATATACCCTCACTACATTCTCTATATTCATTAACAACAAAGCCATTAGTTCTACTATCTATATTAGGATTAATTACAATATCGTTATCTGGAGTAAGACCAACAGATAATACAACTAAATCGCATTCAATAAATTTTTCAGTTCCATCAATTACATTAAAGTTATCATCAACTTGTGCGTACTTAACACCTTCAACTCTATCCACACCCACAACTTCAGTAATTGTAGTCTTGTAGTAAATAGGAATATTAAAGTCATCAAGACATTGTCTAATATTTCTAGGTAGTCCGCTAGAAGTAGGCATAATTTCAAATACTTTAAGCACTTCAGCACCTTCAAAAGTAAGTCTTCTAGCCATTATAAGTCCTATATCTCCACTACCAAGAATAACCGCCTTTTTACCGGGTAATTTACCATAAAAATTAACAAGTTTCTGAACTTGTCCTGCTGTCATTATACCTACTGGTCGAGTTCCGTTTAATTTAATATTCCCAGCGGTTTTTTCTCTACAACCCATTGCATATACAATAGATTTAGGTTCTATAACCTGAGTGCCTTTATCGCTAATCATAGTAATCTTCTTACCATTAACTTCAGTTACAAAGGTGTTTAGTTTAACATCAACATTAGTATTTTTTAGTAATTCCCTAAACCTGTTAGCATACTCGGGTCCCGTTAGTTCTTCTTTAAAATAATGCAAACCAAAACCATTATGGATACATTGATTTAATATTCCGCCAAGTCTATTATCTCTTTCAACAATTAAAGTTTTAGCACCAGTTTTAGCACATTCAATACCAGCACCCATTCCCGCAGGACCGCCACCGATTATTACTACATCATAATTATCCATTAATTAATATCCCCAATAATAATTCTACTTTCTTTATT
>JBJEXU010000085.1:0-2794 GCA_051886095.1 Christensenellales bacterium
AAACTCTATACACTATTGAATTAATAGGTATGTAGTTTTTGCCATAAATTATAGTTTTATTGTCAATAAAATCTATATTACCGACACCAAGTGAATACACTTTATCTCCGTTAATAAATTTTAAACCATCGTTAGGATTTAATTTAACGCTTGTAAAAATCTCAATTCTATAGATATCTTTAAACTTAGTGCAATTTAAAACTTTACCAATTTTCTCACCAATATGATTATTATTTTTTATATCTATAATATTGTTTCCGTTAAAGTACCCTTCTATAAATTCTCCTCTAGAAAATACTTTAGAAAGACTAGACTTCATTGTTTTCTCATCGTTTGGTGCGTTATTAAAAATATTATCCAATGCTTCCCTATATGTCCTAGTCGCAATATTAACATAACCCTTTCGTCTAAGCCTACCCTCGATTTTAAACGAAGCAACTCCTAATTCCATTAGTTCTTTAAGTCTACTTAGCATACAATTATCTCTAGGACTAATTGTATATCCAGAAATAGATTTGGAATTGTCTGACATTGTATATTTAAGTCTGCATAGTTGCTTACATTCTCCCCTATTTCCACTTGCACCACATTTAAGACTGCTTAAATAGCAATTCCCAGAGAAGCAAACACACATAGCACCTTGAACAAAAACTTCCAATTCAATATCTACATTTTGAGATATTTCCTTAATATCTTCTAACCTTACTTCTCTAGACAAAACAACCCGACTAAGACCAAGATTTTTAGCAACTCTTGCACCTCTTACATTGTGTACTCCCAGCTGTGTACTTCCGTGCAAAACAATATTAGGAAAAACCTTTTTAAGCACACCTATAACACCATAGTCTTGAACGATAAACGCATCAACTCCCGCCTTTAAACATTCTTCAACCATTGCAATTAATTCTTTCATTTCTCCTGTGGAAACAAGAGTATTTAATGTAACATAAACTTTGACATTCTTTAGATGCGCAAAGCCGACAACCTCTTGCAAATTATTAAGACTAATATTGTCCGCTTTCATTCTGGCATTAAACTTATTTAACCCAAAATAAACAGCATCAGCACCTGCCTCAATCGCTGTATAAAAACTATTTAAATCTCCCGCGGGAGATAATACTTCACCCTTTACCATAACACTCAAAAAAATTGCTAAATACAAATCCTTATTAAAATTTTTAAATACTTTTACTAATTAGAATTGTAAAATATTTATTATTATAATTTTAACAAAAAAGTTTGTATTTAACAATATTTTATTTATATCTTTTATATCGTGGCGTTAAATTTATTTTTTATTTACAAACTTTGCTAGATTGCGTTAAAATTTATTTTTTATTTACGGACTTTGCTTTAAAACGGACACCGCTAGATGTTCTGGACTTAAATTTTATTCAACAGTTACGGACTTTGCTAGGTTTCTAGGTTTATCTGGATTAACACCTCTAAGAATAGAAATTTTATAAGCAAGTAAGTCTATTGGAATTATAGATACTATAGGCATTAACAAATAAGATAATTCAGGGATTAAGATTTTGGAATAAAAACCATTATATTCCATATTAAATTGTGTAATTCCTATAACTTTTCCGCCCCTAGAAATTATCTCATTAATAGAATTACGCACCTTATCCCAAATCTGCAAATTAGTAGTTATTGCAATTACAATACTATTATCGTCTATTAATGAAAGTGTGCCGTGCTTTAATTCTCCACAAGGATATGCATCAGTAAATATGTAACTTACTTCTTTAATCTTAAGACTACCTTCCATAGCAGTTATATAATCATAATCTTTGCCAATAAGATGCATTTCTTGCTTAGTCCAAATTTCGCAAGCAACTTTGTTAACCTCACATTCCAATTTAGATATATCAATATTATATAACTTATTATAGTCGTTCTCACTAAGACCTAAATAATCAATCGTTCTATTAGGTTCAATACTATTTAAACCTTTATCAAATTCATTCTTTACATACCTATCATTTTTATTATTAATTAAAATATTAGTAAGCAATAACAAAGAAAACACTTGACTAGTGTAAGCCTTAGTACTAGCCACACAAATCTCAGCACCTACATTCAAATATAAAACCGCATCGGCAAGTTTAGTAATTGAAGAATTTTCTACATTGGTAATCGCAAGAGTAAAAATATTTTCAGATTTTGCTCGCTTAAGGGCAGATAAAGTATCTGCTGTTTCGCCACTCTGACTAATAAATATTCCTAGAGTATTTGGAAGATTAATATGTTCATTATATATGTATTCACTTGCAATTTCGCATTCAACTGGTATTTTAGCAAGACTTTCAATGTATTTCTTACCAATTAAAGAACTATGATACGAAGTTCCGCAACTTACCATAAGTACATTTTTAATGTCCTTTGGTAATGTAAATTTTGCATTAGTAATAGAATTAAAGGTTTCTTTTAGTACACTTGGTATCTCAAATATTTCCTTTAACATAAAATGAGAATATTCACCTTTACTAACTCGCCCTTTAGCAATCGAATTTTCACAAAAATCAATTTTTATTTTCTTAAACTTTTTATCATATACATTTATCTGTTTGTCAATATAACCTATACTTTCATTATTAAGATATGCTATTTCATCAACATCTTCAAGACCATTTTTATCACTAGCAATAGAATAACAATCCCCTTTGCGCCCTATTACCATAGGACTATGAAGCCTTGCAAAGTAAATATTGTTATCAATTGAATTTATCATAACTATTGCAAAACTTCCCTTTAATTTGCATATTGCAGTTTTAAATGCCTTCCAAAC
>JBJEXU010000086.1:0-10438 GCA_051886095.1 Christensenellales bacterium
CCTATAAGAACTATATGTATTATTTCCATTAATTACATCATAATCTCCTAGAACCACATAGTCTATAGCGACATTTTCGTAATAAGTAGCATACAACCTAATATCCGCATAAACATTATTCACATATGCTTTAACTATGTTATTTTCATCATACTCGCTACCATCAATTTGTTTAGACCAATACTGGAATAGATATTGGTAGTCTCCATAGTTACTAGCACCTGTATCCACATTGTGGCTAAATCCAGTTAACTTCTTAGAAGTAGCGAACTCAATATATAGAGCATCTAATTTAAATAAATGCAATCTGAAATTAGTTCTTAAAGTACTTAAAGAGTAACTATAATTTATATATTTAGTTGGAATGTTTTGGTCATAAGCAATCTTAATACTATTGCCAATTTGAGTTCCATCATTATTGTATAAAATCAAGTCATAAGTCTCAGCAACTACATCTGCACAGAAATGTAGTTCTGGGTAAAGATATGAGCCATCAGATACAAAATATTCTTCTCGTGACTTAGTTGTCAATGTGCATTCACTTTCAGAAGTATCATAAGCAATAGCACTATTATTTCCACAATCTAGTAATGACCAACTACGTGTTTTGTAGGCTACATTAGTAGATGAAGCAACTACTGGGGCTACTACAACTGTTATATTGTAACCATATGGAAGTTTAACAATAAGGTCATTATAGAAAGTTCCCACTTGCTTATTATTGCCCAATAGATAGAAGTCGGTATTTAGAACTCCGGTTTCTCCATTACTCTTAGTTATGCCATTTTCTGATAAAGCAACATCTGCTCTATCGATTCTCTGATCTTTGTCATCAGTGATTACTGTACTTTCATCTAGGTAATCCTTAACTCGGTGAAGAACATTAACAAGCACCGCCTGTTCTAGGCAAGTATATAATGTTACTTTGCCTTCGACACTTACCTTAATAGTATTATTGTTAGCGTTATCTAAGAAGCAAACCTTGTTATCTAAATCTTGTTGATAAGTTGACCAATAGTTATTAAACCAGAAATAATTTAGTAATTGAGCAATATTCTGAATTTTATTTCCGCCTTCTATAACTGAAACATCCTTATTAAACTCACTATCATAATAAGTTTTAATTTCATTTAACAAGTCTGTTATACTCTCACCCGCCTTAGGTGTGTAGCCATTAGGTAATCCATTTACTACATTTTTAGGAGTCCAAGTGTAAGTATAATATGTCATTCCGCCATTATCTGAAGCACCATTAAGCCCATCTATAGTTTCTGTTGCTTGTTTAAGTAGGGTGTGCCACTTACTACCATTTTTATAATAATCTTCATTGAAACTAAAGATATAAGTAATTTCTTTTACCTGATTAAGTTCCATCACAGCAAATAGATTTATATCATAAGCATAACTAGTATCATTATAAAGTACAGGATAGAATAATTGAACAAAGTCGTTAATTATACCAACACTAGCACCAGACATATTTTCAACTGAAATATCCCAACTATCAAAGTGATAAAGCATTGTGTCTATTGCAAAAGCACCCAAATATAATGACGCACCATAAGGAACACCGGTGATTACAATAGTAGACATATCACCATCTTTAGATGTTGTATAGTTAACATTAAAGTTATATCTAATTATTGAATTATCATACAAAGCCAAATCGTTATAGAAAGTAATAGAACCAGTACTATTCTCAGCAAATGATTGCCAAGCGGAAGTTGAACGATTAGCAGTTCTATATTGAAGCGGACTAGTTATAGTATTATCGTAAGTATATGTTACATTATATAGAATACTATCAATATCAATAACAAATGTTAATCCGTTAGTGCCAAGGATTTTAGCAAATTTGATAGTATAACTCAATTTCATTTGTGGAGTGCCATTATCGTCATTTTTTGTTGTTGTCGATTTAGTAAATATTGCTTTAAATTTAGTACCATCATATGTTAAACCAGTAGAATTAACAGTATCTTTTAATGTTGATATAAATGAAGAATCAATATTTTCAATAGCACTTATCTTATAACCATAATTTGGATTAACTGTAATTATAGGAGCATAAGGACTATAGTAACAACTTACATAAGTAACAGATTTAATTTTTTCACTTATTGTTGACACACTATTAATCGAGTATCTTACACCAATATTTGCGTCAGTTGTATCATATGCTATGTTTGCAAATTTTATAATATCCAAATTAGAACTTTGTCCAAGAGAAACGGTGGTTTTGGTATATAGTTTAGCATACAAGCAAACAATTAATCCGCCATCTTGAACTTCTAGCGCAATTTTATTTTCAGAATTATTATTAGGAATTGCATAATAAGTAGTTTTCGTTCCATTAACCTCTGACATAACTAGGATATTAAGAACATTACTTTCGTCAATTCTATAAGCCGAGCCTGTAATATCAGAGTAATATATTGAATTAGCATAACTACCTAAGTACCAACCAGCAAAACTTGGATAATTAATTCCGTCACCATAAAATGCTTTTAGTTGTGTATCGGTAAGTGAGAATATTTCCTTTAAGGTATAAGTATAATTCTGGAATATTTCAAAATCTTCGCCGTACTGAGAAATTGCAGGAAGTGAACCTGAATAATCCGGAATGTATGCCCTAATAGAAATATTTACATCAATATATATATTGACATAGTATTTGTTAAGTATTTTAAATAAACTCTCGTCAAATTCTAAAGTTTCAACTTGTGTAGGCGACCAGACACTAATCTTAGTATCAACATTATTTAAATAATATGCTTCTCTTACAATCCTAGTATCTAGAACTCTTTCAAGTGAAGACTTAATTTTAATTGTTTCGCCTGTGATTACATATTGTGTAATATCATTACTTAATACTACTCCAGTTGAACTTAAGAACTGAACAACGTACTGAATATCAAATACTGGATATAGTTTTACATTATTAATAATTGACTTACTAATAGTATTTGCTTCATATTCGGTTGTTTGAGCCTGGCTAAAGAAGTTAGTGCCCTGACTATCACTAGACTCCCAATGATTAAATCTATAGAAGTCTCTTTCGTTACTAGGAACAATCATATTTAGTGGGTTATTCATACCACTGGCAATACCAGTATACAAATATTTGATACTTCCGTTAGTCATATAGTCCATTTCAGTGGCATAATCAGACACCTTAGTTAATTTATAACCAAATGGAACATTTACAATTATTGGTGTATAATTATCGTCTTCGTCTATATGGTTATATCTCAATGCTGTATCAGCATTTTTAGCAGAACTTAGGTCGTAATAGAACTCAACTTGTAAGTCTACAGGTTTCCAATATGCGTGAAGAGTAAGACTACCATTAGAGTTATTAATCATTTCCTCAGTGATTGTAAAGATTAGACTTCCGTCTTCATCAACGGTAGTAATCAATTCACCATTATCGCATTTACCATTATTATTGGCATCGTAATACCAACCAATTAAATCAAAATACCTATCTAGTTCGGCGTGTACACTAAATATACCTATTTGACTAAAGGCTTCGCTAGAATATTTATATACTGGTACTACCGAACCAGTTTCCCATAGTGCGCCTTCTTTGTAAATAGTCGTATATACGAAATCCAAATAACTATAACTTTCTTCTTCTCTAAGTAGTTTCTTGCCATTAACAGTTACATATGAAATATATTCATATATATCCGAATCAGCAACAAGATATGGATAACCTAAATAAGTTAATAAATTATCCACACTACCAATAGATTTAGTAGTAGTCATAACTTGTGCAAAATATAATCTCACATCGTTAAAGTTAATATCAAAGTATACATTGGTTCCTTTAGTCCAAACTGGTTCAAATGTTACATCTTGACTTGGTGCTGGAATGTAGAAAATTCCGCTACTGAAGTTTCTAAAGTAATATGTAATTGAGCCATCAGTTGACTTCCAACCCAACCATTTGTTATTACCATTGATTAGATTTTTATATATACCGCTAATAGTAGAAATATTATTTGGTAGTTCTACAGATTCTCCTTCACTATATTTATTAGTTAGTAAGAAGCCGTTAGTATAACTACTATCATCAGCATCAAAGGTAATAGTGTGTTTGATTTCCCAAACAGCATAGAAAGTATAATTTTCTGCTTGAAGAAGAGCAAGCATTTCGTCATTATTAGTCTTATTAGTTGTTGCAGTTCTAATTAAGCCATTGTCTGTGCTCTCCCATTTATAAAGTAGAGCCGAATCACTTGAAATACTTGAATATGTTGCAGAAGGTATATCCATAGCAGGTCGTCTAGTTGCCGACCAACCATAGAATGTATAATTTAATGGCAAGTCGACTGTATCTAACATAAAGTATCCATTGCCCCATTCAATTATGTTATTGTAACTATCACGCATATAAACATAATTAACAAATTGAGCATTATCTTTATCATAGAATATTTGTATATAAGGAATTGTAAATTGTGCATCTTCACTTGCGGTTGTCGCAAATTTAAAGTCGGAACTAGCATTTAATGGGTCAGTAGGGTTGGTTAAATAGAATTTTACACCTACTATTCCGCTTAAAGAAGCCTCTAGTTCGATTATATGATTTTCTGCGTTAGTAATATCATTGGAATCGAATGGATAAAGTGTGGTATGAATATAACCAGAATTTGCCAGCCATCCACCGAAAGATGCATTATCTTCAAATGTAAGTTCTTCCGGTAATATGATTTCAATATCAAATATTATTGTATTACTCGTAATATTTTTAGTTGTAAGAGTATTGTCTGCCAATAAGTAGTAATAGTAGGTATTTGTATTAGAAATAGTAATCGTTTCTGTGGTTACTACCATAGTATTATTTTTAATACCATATTCTTCTGGTATTTCAAAATTCATACCTGTTTCGTCTTTAAAGATTACATAGTATTTATCTACTACATCGGCAATAATATGTAGAACATTATCTTCTAGTTCAATATTATTAGGGGTTACTGCATTGATAGTTTCGCCCCAATCGTAAGTCACACCTTTTATAGTCCAACCCTTAGAAACCCTTATATCTTCATCAACTACTACATAAGGTAGAGTTATCTTATCTCCATAATTAATAGAAGATACTTTAAAGTCGGTAATTTCGGTTATTCCGTCAGAAGCATAATATTTAACATCTATAGTATTAGCAATAATTTTTGCAGAAATATATTTGCTCTCGGTAATAGTAATGGTACTATATGGAGTGCCATTTGTTTCCCAACCAGTAATGGTATGATTATTTAAATGTGCATTAATTGATGTAATTGTACTACCATAAGGGATATAAAGTACATAGTTATAATATAAATTATCTTCGGAATTTAATCTTTCAATTAAATCAATATACTCACTACCTAGTGTATTATTCTCACCTCTATGATTAACAATATCTATGCCAAGAACTTCTGCATATATAGATATATCAAATATGTCAGAATCTGCATAGGTTCTCGCATATACTTCTATGTTACGAGTAGTAAAGACTACCTCAAAAGCAAATTCAGTTAATTCTCCATTCTCAACCGATAAATTGGTCATTAATGCAGAATTATCAATTCTAATTCCGCTAATTACGAAATATTTAATATCATAATATAAATTATCCGAATTAGTAACATACAAATCTTGACCATATAAAGCCTTGAATGTAAATACTTTCTGACTATCAGTAGAAGAAACAACTGTAAATTTGTCTTCGCTTATTACATTATCATTAAGAGTAATAACTGTGCTTAGGTCGTCTACGTGAACATCTGGTGCCGTATATGTGACAGTCACCGTAACAGGTCTTTCTACATACAAAGCATAAACTATCGCATCATCAATAACGGAGTATAAGTAGTTCTTTCCTCCATATAGTCCATCTTCTCTATTTTCGATGATAACGGTGTCGTTCCAACCAGCACCTTCTTCAACTTTAACAAATGAAGCAATAGACTCATCTGCGTTGAATGTTGCAGAATAGTAACCCACGAAATTATATGAATAGTTATTTCTTTCGTACTCACGAGCAATATCTTCCATATAAATTAAGTTAATTTCATCCTGTCTAGTAACAGAGAAACGAGTACTTCTATTAGTAGCAGTAGAAACTTCGCCATTAATCTCAAATGCTGTTAAAATATCATCAGTTTCGTATGCATCAACTGGGGTTATATTGTCCTTGTCGGCAATAACCATAGATTTAACATCTAGTCTATAAGAGATTAAACTATACATTAAATATATATCATTTGTATAAGCATCTGCACCCGAATAAGTCTGTACTGTATAATAGTTACTACCAAATTCTGGACTTATGTTTGTAACAAATTCGTTATTAACAAGAATATTACCATTAAATTGATAGCCAATACTTGTAAACATATCAAATAAGTCATATAGGCTATTAATATTACCATTTCTTCCGCCAACATCAAAATATTCTTCAATTAAACTATCAAAAGGAGATGTAACAGAGTTAAGAATACTATTTTCATAGTCAATATCTACTGTTAAAATTGTAGAACCGTAAGGAACCTTAGTTGATACCATACTATAAGCATTAGTATCGCCAAATTTGTTATATAAGTCAAAGTTAGCAACACTATCAAAGAAATACAAGTTGACAGTGTAATTAGCAACCGAACTATTTAAGTAAAGGTTTATTACATAATTATCATCAGCAAATTTAGTATCTTCTGTGGTGAATGTATGTGTATTGTCTTCACCAAAGAAATTATTTGATGTGCCTAAAGTAGACCAATAGAATCTATCTCTTCCCTCTAGGAATAGATTAGCATTAGCATCATAGCCAACTAAACTCTCACCGACTAGTTTCTTAGGAACATCAACCTCCTCAGCACCTTCAAGATAAGTAGCCGAGCCAAGATTATAAATTATTGTAAATTTAAACTCATAATTTACATAAATAGTTGTGTTGGCTTGTACTACATAACTAGTAATTCCATTACCATTTTCAGTAAGAGAGAAATTCTTAAATTCATAATAACTATTTCTTGAATTTACTTTATTTACAATTTCTTCTGCATCAAAATTAATTGTTTCATTAAATCTATATGTAAGTTCTAGTGGAGTAGTATCCGCATAAGAATTACTAGCATCATTCTTTCTGGCGGTTAATACAAATTTAACTATTAGTTCTTCTCTTTGCCAAGCAACATATAGAGTTAGTTCGTTATCCACTAAATGATTTATATCTAAGGAATAGTTTTCAAGTAGTTCTTCTTCACTTAAGTCGTTAGCAAGTTTATCTTTAATTAGAGTAAAGCCTGCAAAAGTATAACCAATGTCATTATACATTAGTTGATAATAATCTCTTAAGACAACTTCAGGCATACCAACATAAACAATTAGTGCATTGTCTCTAACTGTTTCAACCTTACTTGCATCACCTAAAGCGTTAGTTAATGTATCTAAACTACCATCAAAAGTTACATTATAAATTTTTGAGAAAGCAGGATAGAAGTAATAATTTGCATTTGTTATAGTAAATTCCTTGCCAAATGACATAAAGTCATTAGTGCTTAAAATTTCTTTATCCAACAAATTAGCATAACCAACAAATACATAGCCATCTCTTGTATACTTAGTAGTATCCTCGTCAAGTACTAAGTTAGTTCCAATATCATAGTAAGAAGATGTTAATAAATTACCTTCGTCATCATAATAATTAACCGAATATCTATTCTCCCAAATAGGAGTTAAGTTATACTGTACTGCACCTGCTAGGCTATATCCAGTAGTATTATCAAAATAGATATTAATCTCTCTTAGTAATTGCCCATCTGCATCTAGAAGTTCACACTTAAATCCTAGAAGTTTATGTGCTATAAAGTTGCTATTAATAGTTGTGAATAATACACCTACACTACTAGATAATTTCCAATTAGCACTAGTGCTTAGTGTGTCATAATCAAAGAAAGGTAAACTTGAAGATTGGAAGGAGTTATTTAAGAAAGCATAAATAGTATAGTAGTCTTTCTCAGTACCCTCAGCATTAATTTTTAAATACTCACTCTCATTTTCTGGGTCAGTTATATAAAGTTTAAGTTCAGTTGCACCGCTTGCTTGTTCGTACTTTGCTTTTAAAGTATAAGTATATTCATAAATATTATAATTGTCTTCTGCTGGGTTTTTAAGAGAAATTGTTTGACCTGCGTTAACAATTAAGGCCTCATCACCATCAAGTACTGGTGTTTCACTACCATTAAAATAAATCTCATATCCCGCAAAGGCTAGAGTATCGTCCTCATTAACAGGAATTGTTGCGTTAAGTGTAAATGATAAGTTAGAACTCAAAACAGAACCTGTTGAGTCAACAGCAACTACATTATAAGTTTCACTTTCAATGCTGGTTGTACCTGTATTGGTATAATTAAAGTTATAAGTATATTTATTATAATATACAGTATATAAAGTAATCTTAGCGTCTCCGCTATCTGGATAAGTAAACTTAATATCTCCATCTGGAGCAATATTAATACTTTTGCCACAAGCAAGAGTTACACCAGTTGCGTCTAAGGCTGTTGTAAATCCATAAAGTGCCTTATTATCTACACTAATACTTTCGCTAGTAAAGTCGTCTTCAGTTGGCAAAGTAAATAATTTGCTATATTCAATAGTTTTTGTGTTAGTATTGTTACTCTTTAGAACTAAGGTTCTTGTTTCTTCACCATTATTAAACACAAATTCTATAGTTACATCTTCGCCCGATACAACCTCATATAAACTGTAGTCTTTTTTCTCGGTGGTTAATACATAACCATCAGCATATGTATAAGAACTTGCTGAAGTATCACTAGAGTCTTTCCAACCTATATGTCTTATTCCTGCTTGAGAATAATCTACAAGTCCCTCACCTATAATAACATCTGCGCCACCAGTGAAGTCAATTCTTTGCCACTGGCCATTATTAAAGTAATAAGTAATTGTAAACTTATTCTGTATAAAGTAGGCTGTAATTGTTATGTTGCTATTTACTTCGTAACCAGACAATGTATCATAACGAGTGCCATTAACCATAAAGTATGCAAATTCGCATTTCTCTTTGACTGGAGCAGGAACTGTAATTAAAGAGCCTGCAATTACTTGAATACGAGTATTATCTCCAATTAATATTTCTCCCTTACCAAATGGAACTGAAGAATATGAAATACTATCTAATACTCCACCTTGCAAAGTTAAGTCAACATTATAACTCTTAGGTGCAAGTGTAAATATTAATTCAGTATTATCACTTTCATCTATCTCTAAATCTGCTATTGCTATTTGATTATTAACCGTAGTTATAAGTTTATCGCCAGATTTTATACTAGAAA
Organism: Christensenellales bacterium; assembly: GCA_051886095.1. Classification (GTDB taxonomy): domain Bacteria; phylum Bacillota; class Clostridia; order Christensenellales; family UBA1242; genus UBA11490. The sequence continues at coordinate 9,345 of JBJEXU010000086.1, forward strand.
GTGTGAAATATGTTGATAAATGTGTTTCAACATCTAATGTGTCGTTAGCAAATATTGTAATGCTATTTTGCTTATTCGCATAGGAAAGAGTAACGGTGCCTACGTTAATAGTGCTAGTATCATCACCGCTTAATAAATCTCGCGTATAATCTAATTTTAAGGTAACATTAATTTCTTTAGGAGAATAGGTAATTACAACATTATGAGTATTTGTTTCATAAACAGTATTACCTATAATTTCTAACACATCAGTTTCTAATACATTTTCATCAAATTCAAATGTATCTAGAATATAGTTATTATTAGGTAAGTTTGCTGTAATAGTTAATTTCTGATAGTATGCTAGTTCAATTAGGATATGCGCCGAAGTTGATTGAGTCTCACCATCAGTAGCATCAAATATAAATCCTTTAAATAAACTATCGTCGTTAGTAATGGCGTATGTAAATTTACCATTATTAGCAACAGCATTAACCTCTTGAGAAGGGATTAATTGATATACTGGATAAAGAACTAATTGTGTATCTTCTCCAAGCAAAGCCTCATTTAAAGTAATTCTATCGCTTGAATAAACATTATTATTGTTTAAGAAATTACTGCAATAGAATATATCTTCGGCATTATTTCCAGTATCCCCAAGAGTATAAGGAGTTTTGCTCCAGCCGATAATTAGATAATTATTGATTGGAGTTTCTGGGAAGACAATTACAAAATCTGTTCCATAAGTAATATAAATATCACCATCAGGTAAATCGTTACCTGTAGCATCTTTTACATAAGTGCTTGCAACATCATTCCAAGCATTATATTCTTTAGCACTATTTTCATCTACAAAAGTAGAGTAAACTGCCCAAGGGTTATCGGTATTATTTAAGATTACCTTAAAGCCTCTTGGTGTCCAGTTAAGTGTTAATATAATCTCTCTATTAGAATTGGCTTGAGAAACAAGATAATCTATATCGCTAGCAATATCATTAAACGAATGAATATTGCCTACCTTATCTTGCCAACCATTAGCAATATAGTAATCATTAGTGACACTATATTCGGCAAATACAAGTTTATCTGTATTGCTATCGGCAGAAATTCTGCCA
>JBJEXU010000087.1:0-2750 GCA_051886095.1 Christensenellales bacterium
AACTATCTTTCTATTCTTTCATACAATAAAAAAGAAGTGGGTATCACACTTGCTTTCTTAAATGGGAGCAGTAAAAATGCAAAAAGAATTGTTGTTCAAAGTGAGTCATTGGAAAGCATTGATTTATCAAGCTTTTTCACTTTGAAAATTGCATTTTGAGCCTGCTCTTATCCTGCTCGTTAAAATTTACTACAATTTTAACCAATTTCTTTCTAAAACTAATCAATTATTGCGTTTTTCTGACAATAAAAAAACAGCAATCCAGTTTGCCAAACTCTCTTTGCTTCCATCACCTCCTTTAAGAGAAAGCCAATATTATATAATATCTTACAAGAAAAAATAATATAAATATATTTATGTAATATATATTAAGGGAACCGCACTATGCGAATATACATTACTTTTATTTTTATTTGTTAGATAAATATAAAATCTTTCAATTTTGCTTGTTAGAAAAAGCCCCTCTATAATGTTAACTACACGATACTTTATTTTGTCCGTGTTTTTTGAGCGGTTTTCAAAAAATTTCTTGAAAAATATTTTTCCCTCTACTAATTAAGGACACTGTTTTTAATTTGTCCGTGTTTTTTTGCCATTTCCTTAAAAAATTTTTTAAAAATTTTGTTTTTTTGTTGAAATCCATTTTTTACATTCCAAATTTATGTAATAAAAAACTCAACCAATTAAAGTTGAGTCTACTTTTTAAAAATAAATATATATTCGTGTGCTAATAATAAAAAATTGTATTTTTCACTATTTGTTTTCCAAAAACCTGTTGCTTTACAATTATGTTGTTCTTTAATAATTATTTCTTTTTGTTTAAATCCTACGTTTATAAATTTTTGCATAACTTCAAATCCAAGTGGTTGCACCATACCATTTTTACGAGTATCTCCCATAACAATAGCACAAAATTTATTTTTCTTTAGAACTCTATAACATTCACTTGCAACTTTTTCAATTTCCACAAGAAAATCTTTATATTTTAATTGTGATAAATCTCCTTTAATTCCTTCGCTATATTTTATAATGTCCGCATAAGGCGGGTGTGTGCAAATTAAATCAATGCTTTCATTTTCTAAATCAAGAGAACAAGCATTACCTAATTTAACATAAACATTGACTTCATTATCACAATTAAAATTCAGTTTGTTTTTAGTTATTTCAACTGCATTAGGATTTATGTCAACACCAATAGCATTACGATTATTTAATTTGCATTCTATAAGAGTAGTGCCACCACCAACGAATTGGTCCAGCACTAAATCATTGGGTTTTGAATATCGCAAGATTATATTTTTTGCGACATAAGGCGAAAAATTGCCACGATATTTTGCATCGTGAGTTGCCCATTTGCCACGATTAGGAAAACTCCAAACCGTGTTGGTTTCTAACTCAAATTTGTCTTCTGTCATTTATTTTAAAATTTCCTTTAATTTACCCTGTTCAAGTTCTTTAATGTTGTAAATATTTTCCATAACATCAAAAGTTTCTTCCAAGTTGTTTTTTGCTCCTTGCCAACCCAAACCATCAGTAACCCAAATAAATGCAAATCCTTTTATATTTTTAGATTCTTCTGCTAGCATTTTGTAACTTCTAGCAGTTTCATTTAATTTAGAACCATTGCTTGAATAAAAGTTTGTTTCAAAAGCATAAATGCAATTATTAGTTTTTACTACATAATCAAATCTTTTAGCAACTTTACCGAGATTTGAGAGTGCAGATAAATCAATATTCCATTTTTCTTCAATGTCTTTCAAATACATTTCCTTGAAATAGTTTTTATTTTTTACAAACCCAGCATTTTCAATAAAACCTTGTAATACATCTTCCATAAGATGACCACCACGATTTTTTCTTCCATTTGAACCGAGTCCAACTTCAACACCAGTTGCATAATCTACTAAATTGTTTACCAAATGATTTGAAATTAAGTCAAATAAACCAGTTTTTCTCATAAATCTTTTTAATAATTCAATATCATCAATATTAGTAAAGTTATATTTTAATTTTTCGCCATCATCTATTACTTTGATTTCTTTTTCTCTTACTGCAATAAGAAGTGGTAAACAATTTCTTATCTCAGGATATTTTTTAAAAAGATTATCAAAATCTTGTTCAATATTTTTTGAACCTATTAAAGAGTTCATAATATTTAATTCAACTTTGATTTTATTAATATTTTTATACACAATATTAAAGTCAGTATAATATTCATAAGTCGCTATACTATCAGTAAAATTTGCAAACCATTCATTAAAATTTCTTTTCATACTATGATTTCTCCTTAATTCTCTTCATAGGCATTTTGCAATAAATTTTTTGCCAATTCAATGTCTTTTTCAGATTTAATTATTAGTTGTAAATCACCACAACCCCAATGACCTATTGTTCTAATATCTCTTAAATTTTCAGTTAAGGAATAATTATCTGGATTAAGTTTACAATTTAATCTAATATTTGATTGGTATATTTCGATAGTTGCAAAATTTTTAATTTTCTTAAATGCTGTATAGAATTTTAATGTATTATCTGAAACATCATCACCCAAACTTAAAGCAAAATCTTTTAATTCATCAAAGATATTTTTAAATTTTAAAGGAGCATTTTCATATTGTTCTGTAAATGTTTTGTCAATTTGTTTTTTGTTTTGAGTATCTTTTTCAGTTTCTAGTGGAGCAACCGTGTTTGAATTAAGTAATTCAAATAATAATAAATGGGTATTTGATACATTCGATAAAGCTTTAGAA
>JBJEXU010000088.1:0-2736 GCA_051886095.1 Christensenellales bacterium
AGGGTGAAAAAGGTGAACAAGGAGAGAAAGGGGAGACTGGTCCTCAAGGAGAGCAAGGTTTAAGAGGTGCTACTGGACCATATCAAATCAAAACTGCCTTTGTAGTATCATATAATAATGACCCTACTCAATTCCCAACAGAGGGCATAGAAATAGCATCTAATGGCAGACTGCCACTTATGCGAAAAGAAACCGATTATGGTGGAATAATTGAACTTGACACTAACGATAACACCATTCAATTTAATGAACCCGGAGTGTATTCGATAACATTTACGACTAATGCATATGTAAAAAAATCTGATACCGACTTTAATCCTGCAACGGACTTTGTTGCCGTAGCGTTTAGAGCAGCAGATAGTGATAATATTATAGCTGCGGCCAATACTTGGAGCATAACAGAATGTGCATCTAATATTACGGGTCAAGGTGTTTTTGTTGTCCCAGATATTGCAACAGCTTATGAACTTGTTAATGTACAACAAAAAAGTTTATATCTTAATGGCTGTGATATTACTAAAACAATCTCTCATTCATATTTTGTTGGACCTATGGTGTCAATAGTTATAACTAAATTATCTGAATAGATAAATAAACTAAAATAAAAATTAAAGACTTAAGAAAACCTACTTAAGTCTTTTTTAATCATTTAATTACTTTCCAAATATCACTTATTGAATCCTAATTTCATATGGGATAATATTGTTAATTTTTCACTAAATTATTATTGACAACTAATTAATTTTAGATTAAAATAAGAATATTAAATTTTGCACTCTTAGCTCAACTGGATAGAGCGTTGGTCTACGGAACCAAAGGTTAGGGGTTCGACTCCCTTAGGGTGCACCAAAAATAAGAGCCGTTTGGCTTTTTTTGTTACACTCTAAGGGTGCAATATTGTATATTGCATAATTGCTAAGCAATTAGTCGAACCAGTATTCGTCGCTAGCAAATGCCAGCATTCACGCTCCGAAATATACTCGCGTTGCTCGCATAGACGACTCCCTTAGGGTGCACCATAAAACGCTTTAATGAAGCGTTTTTTTGTTTCAATCCAAGGACATACAATACTTTATAATATTGCATTGTTTTACAATCGGTCAGATTTATATTCGTTGATTTTTTAAAAATTCAATTCAGATTTGTTTTGCTTGATTTTATTAATTGAATTAGTTAGTTTCTCTTCATCTTCAGGAGTTAATGTAATAAATAAAGATTTTGCAACCCCATTTTTATTAATTATTGATGGTATAGAAAAGTAACAATCGTGTTCTTTATTATATGCCGAAACTGAAATAATGGTATTCTGATTATTTAAAATAGCATTTGTAATCTTAAGTAAAGACATTCCTATACCATAACTTGTATTGCCTTTCTTAGCAATTATTTCGTAAGCGCTATTGCAAACCTCTTTAGATATTTCTTCCATTTGGTCTTTGCTCAAGAACTTCTCAGCCTTCTCAAGACCAATAATGACATTATTCCAAGGGATAAATTCTGTATCACCGTGTTCGCCAATTACATAACCGTGAATACTTTTAGGATTTATCTTTAATTTATTACCAATTAAATATCTAAGCCTAGCAGAATCAAGGGTAGTTCCACTACCAATAACTTTGTTATGATTAAGTCCAGACAAACGATAAGTTATGTCTGTCATAATATCTAATGGATTTGTAGCAACTAGATAAATTCCATTAAAACCAGTCTTATTAATTTGACTAATGATATCTTGGAAAACTGCATAGTTTTTATGAATTAAATCATTTCTACTCTCGCCTACATTTTGATTTCTACCAGCACAAATGCATATTATTGTTGCATCACCACAATCACTATAATCCCCTGCATAACATCTAAAATTCTTTGGAGCATAAGACATTGCGTGACTTAAATCTAGCGCCTCACCTTCTGCTTTTTCTTTGTTAATATCTATTAAAACAAGTTCATCTATACTTACGCCATTATTTACCATTGCATAAGCATAACTCATTCCAACATTTCCACAACCCACTATTACAATTTTTTTCATATTTACCTCTAAACTTTTATTTTTGTCTAGATTAATTATATCACTTATTTTAAAGATTAAAAACAAATTAATAATTCTATCCTGAATTTATTTGTTAAAACTAAATATTTAACAAAGAAAGAATATTTTATTTTAAAACAACTTGTGTCAGTTTGATTTTTTTAATAATGATTGATAAAATATATCTTTTTTGATGAAAAAAATTACAATTATATTTATTTTATTTGACAAGAAAATATCAAAACATTAGAATTATAAAGGTAAATAAAATAATAAATTATGTTAATTTATTTATCAAAAAAATTTAACGAAAAAAGGAAAAATATTATGAGCAATAAATACGCTGGAACTAGAACTGAAGAAAATTTAAGAACCGCATTTGCTGGAGAAAGCCAAGCAAGAAACAAATATACATATTTTGCTTCTGTTGCTAAGAAAGAAGGATACGAGCAAATCGCTGATTTATTCCTAAATACAGCAGACAATGAGAAAGAACATGCTAAAATGTGGTTTAAAGAACTTGGTGAATTAGGTAATACAACTGAGAATTTAAAAGCCGCTGCTGAAGGCGAAAACTACGAATGGACAGATATGTATGACGAATTTGCAAGAGTTGCTGAAGAAGAAGGTTTCCCAGAACTAGCTGTTAAATTTAGAGGTGTTGCCGACATTGAAAAAACTCACGAGGAAAGATACAGAGCATT
>JBJEXU010000089.1:0-2717 GCA_051886095.1 Christensenellales bacterium
TTAACCTTTTTAGAACCACGGGACTATCCCGTGGTTTTCTGTAACAAAAAAGACAAAAATAGCACTAGGCTTATACCTAGTGCTATTTTTGTCTGCAAATTTAAAATTATCTTTCCAATTTAACGAAATTAAACAATATGCATCATATCTTTTAGTTTGTCACTATCTTCCTTTTTCTTTGGAGTAATTACATTATAAATATCTACATAATATCTCATACCTTGTCCCTCATAAACAACTACCATTCCAAAAACATTAACAAGCAAAATTGAGATAGGAATTGAAATTAATAAGCCAACCATAAAGGAACAAAGTCCAAGAATTACATTTAGACAAATTATAGTTAAAACAACTCCAATGGCAGTGCCAAATACTTTGCCAAATCTTCTAAAGACTATTTTTATAGACATTTTTAAAGACTTAAAAATGCTAAAGTTCATAACAACAGCAGTAGGTATCCAAGCAGAAAATAAAGTATATTTCATTGCTTTAAACAAAACAAATCCAATAATAATTGCAAATACATTAATAAGACTTACAAGCCAAGATATATTAAACAATTTAAAACTCAAAAGCAATAATACCACACCTAAAATATTATATGGTAAAGTTACAAAATAATATGCTAATTGAATTTTTAAATTTTTACCAAAATTTTCAGAAAGACTAGCAAAGAAGCCCTGTTTTGTCATACTTCCCATATATAAATGTAAGGAAGTACAACTTGCCATATTTACTAAATTACAAGCAATACAACTAAAGAAAAACATTATAAAGCCAACACCTAGAAAGTAAAACCATAATTGAGAAATATTGTTGCTAATAAAAATAATTACCTCATTTGCTAGTTCTGCAACCGAATCAAACAACGCAGTTAAATTAAGAGATGTTAAAAAATCTGTATATAATTCTACAAATCTATTAAAAAAACCTGCAGTATTTATCATTTCTACAATTGGACTTATAAACAAATAAATTACAAACGCAAGAAAAGCAAATAGCAACAATAAATATAAAGCCATTTTCCACACAATATTAAAATTAGAAAATAATATTTTAATTGAATTTTTATAAGTCATATTATAATTATCCTTGATATAATGTAATTTATTATGTAAATAATTTATTCAAATATTATATGCTTTTAGTATATATTAATTTTATTTTTTTTGCAACCATTACTTATACAAAAAAGGCTTGCAAATTACAAGCCTTCTGATAAACAAATAACTAATCTACATCTTTTTTATCATCATTTTTAGTATTCTCATCTACCTTTAATTCGAGTAGTAGTTCATCTTTGCTACTTTCACTACTATCGCTTACACTTTTCTTAGTAACAATACCCAACATCACAAGTATCGAACAAATACTAATTATAATATTTTCAACTGTTTCTGAAGCAATATTTAAATCAAATATTTTTGCAATGCTTTCAAGTATAATTACTACCGCACCGCTAAGCCCTAGCCAAAATGAAGTAGTTTTTAATTTCTCTTTCATTTTTGTTTTTCTTCCTTTTTTGAATTTAGAATTTCCTTAATATCGTTAACATCTTCTTTAACTTGTTGAACAATCTCAAGAGCATTACCTAATTGTATTATGGTTTCTTGATATTTCTTTTCCCTTGTTCTACTATCCTTTAACTGATAAACTAATAATCCTAAAAATAGAACTGCAAAAAGTCCATTGCTTATAGCAAGGTTAACAATCTGCTCCCACATTTCCAACATTATACCTCTGTAAAATATAATCAAAATTTTTACCAAGAACAGACTTTATTTCTTCACTAGAAAAAATTAATTTTATGTCTTCTTCATTTTTATCAATAAAATATTTATCAAGCATATTCTCAATTTGATGGATTTTATAATTATTAACTATATTCTCACCAAATTTTGAAACAAAGTCGTCTTGATTAATATTCTTAGTCGATTTCAATTCTTTTAAGAACAAAATAAATTTTTCATTATATTCTTTTTCTTTGATAGCAATATCTTTGTTACAATTATCTATTTCTAATTTTATTCTAGAAATTTCATTATTCAAAGTCGAAATTTTTTTATTAATTTTAATAGTATCAACCATATTAAATTCGCTTAAGAATTTATTTTTATAGCCGATAAGAATTTTTAATTCAAATTCAATACTCTTAAGCAGATTAGAATATTTATTTCCAATATCTTCAAAAGATTTAATATCTTCTTTATTAAATGCGTCATAATTATTTAGAATAATTTTTTTGTTAGATTCAAAATTATTATTTTCTTGTTTATCTATTTTTCTAGTTTGACAATTATCTATAACAAATTGATTGTATATATCATTATCTAAAAACAACTGTTTATTAATTTTATCAATCTCTCTCTTGATTTTATCAATATTAGTTGTTTTTACAGAATCATTATATGCTAATACAACCGCATCAGTTACATCATCGCCAAATTTATAATTATACATTATTTCTCCTTCAATGTTTCTTTTAAAAACATTATTGCGAATTATTAAACTTAATATTTTACTCTTCAATTACACTCTTACTCCACGCACACAAACCCATCGATTCTAGAATTAAATTATTATCTATTTCTTCACAATCAACAATATTATCAATAGTTTCTTTATTTAATAAAGTTAGCATATTTCCATTATCTTTAGTAATATCATAATTATATCTAATTATGTCTACCTGATAATCATTAAATATTAAAAAGATC
>JBJEXU010000090.1:0-10074 GCA_051886095.1 Christensenellales bacterium
CCATAATTTGATTTATAACATCATTTTCAATTAGCGGAGTCGTTGAAAGCAAAATTATTGTAAAATCTAAATTACTATCTAAATTATTTTTAGCAAGATTAAGAATATTCTCTTTTCCATCGTAATCAACGAATTTTACTGGAATTTTACCGCAAGCAAAAGCCACCCAATCGGCAAGAGTTCTTCCTAAAATTTCACCTTTGAAAGAATTATTCATAGGAGAAATTTTTAAGATTAACACACCAAATTTCTTGGGTGTTTCCTTTAATTTAATTTTTATGTTTAGTTTCTCTAGAACTTGCATTTCTTTTCCTCAAAATTTTAAAAAAGTTGGTAAGAAGTGCTTTACAATCGCTCTCACACACTCCACCAATTATTTCACATTTATGATTAAAGTTATTATTTGTTGCCAAGTCTTTTGTTCCAAATCTTGGGTCATATGCACCAAAAATAATTTTATTTATTCTAGCAGATAATATTGCCCCCATACACATAAGACAAGGTTCTTTAGTAATATATATGACTGCACCATCTAGTCTATTACAATTTAGTTTTTTATTGGCCTTATTGATAGCAATAATTTCAGCGTGTGCAGTCGTTAATTTTTTAAGTTCCCTTTGGTTATAAGCCTTAGCAAGAATTTGACCATTTTTCACAATTACAGCACCAACTGGTACATCTTCTTTAGCAATGCATTTCTGTGCTTCTTTAATGGCTATTTTCATATAATCTTCGTCAGTCATAAAATACCTTACTTATGATAAAGAATATTATTAGTAATTGTAGATGCTCTATAAATTTGTTCAAGCAACATTACTCTAAATAATTGATGGGGAAAAGTCATTTTAGAGAAACTCAAAGTCAACTTTGCTTGCTCTTTAATATTCTGACTAAGCCCATAACTACCTCCAATTACAAAAGTAATTGTATCATAATTTAATGCAACTTTCTCAAAAACACTAGCAAATTTAACACTATCCATTTGTTCGCCGTTAATATCTAGGATAACTACATAACCTTTAAGATATTTTTCTATTCTCGTTCCCTCTCTCACAAGAGTTCTAGAAATATCTGCATCACTTGGAAGTTTTGGTAATTTTTCTTCTTCTATTACAACAACATTAATGGTATGAAATCTTGAAATTCTTTTTAAATATTCCTTACAAGCATCATTTAAATATTTCTCTTTTAGGTCACCTACAACAACAAGATTGATTTTCATTATAACAGCCCCCAAACATAAGTAAACAAAGTGATTAATGCTCCCATTATAATTGAACCCCAAAGAAACAAATTATCCATAGGTTTTACTTTGTATCTACTTTTCTCTTTTGGCATTACAAGATTAATAGGATTATCCATAATTTTATGGTCTAGATTAAGAAGAGTGTTATTTTCTAGTAAATCTTTAATAACCTGTTGTTCACGAATAACTATTGGAGAATTAGAAAAAGTAGACGAGAAATTGCTGTAAGCTTTGTCTAATGCTTTATTAACTTTGCGAATAATTGATTGTTTATAAAGTAGCCAAACAAAAAAGCAAAGTAATGCTACAACTAAAAGCATAACTAAACAACTAATAATGAAAATAACTACAGAATTACCCGACACAAGCAAAGATTGAGTTTTGTCTAGAACATCACCAAAGACCCAGCCTCTTTCGCTTGCAAAATCTATATAAGTAGCAATGCCATTATTAACAAAATGTATAATCATAGCAGGATAGATATTTTTAGAAACAACCGCAACAAGTCCAAGAATAAGTCCTATAACAAAAGCATAGGAAACTTGTTGAATATTAAAGTGGATTAAGCCAAAAAGCAAAGATGAGATTACAATGGCTTTCTTAAATCCCATATGTTTAATACCCTGCAAAACAATTCCCCTATGTAAAAACTCCTCGCCAATCGCTGGAAGCAAAGCAACTAGAAAAAGTTGCAAAAAGAAATTGGCTGTAGAATAATCACTCTCACCGCCCGAACTATATATAAATCTATATCCCGAAAAGGATAAAATGCCATTAAAAAGAGAAGAAACAGCAATATTAATAAAGAAACATAAAATACCAAGCACTATTGATATTAATACAATACTAACATTTATTTTCTCATAATTACAGTCTTTAAATACTTTCTTAGGTGATACCTTTAACATTTTACAACTAAGAAACAAGGGCAACGCGAAAAGAACTCCTAATTGAAGTATAAGAGAAAAAATCAAATCCCCCAACTTACCATTAGGAATTATTCCTAGGCTAGTTATTATTCTCATAACACAAAAAACACTAATGCAAATATAATAAATAGCATAAACTTTAAATATTGATTTGTTTTTACCTTCTACAGTATAAAATTTCATCTATTTACCTTAACTTATAAAACCATTAATTGTATTTACAATCCACACTGAACCAATTAATATTAAACTCGCAAGCATAAAAATTCTTTCTAATTGAGTCATATTTTTCCACATATCTTTTAAACCAAATTTTTTAGTTTCAGTTAGTTCTACTTTTATTTTAGGCTCTAATACTTTAGTTTTAGATGGTGGATTTTCATTAGAACTTTCCCTAAAGAAATTCTTATTTCTTAGATATTTTAGAACCCAGAATAAAATTCCAACTAGCACTACACCAAGTAAAAATATGCAAATAGGGAAAATCATACTAAATGCATTATAATATATGGTGTTGTCGGGGTTTAGATAGCCTATAATATCAAAACAACTAAACACCAATACAAGAGCATTATTTAGAAAATGTAATATTATTGAATATAAGATAGAACCACCCACACAAGCAAGATAACCAAGTAATATTGCCATTACTAATTGATAAAATGTTTGTTGTAAGGAACCGTGCATTAGCACGAATAATAATGACGAAAAGAATATTGCAACAAAACCATTAAATCTTGAAAGCAAAGACTTTTGTATTACACCTCTAAAAACAAGTTCTTCAGCAATAGCAGGCAAAAGAGCATATATCACAAGTCCTAGCAGAAAGAAGGCTCCACTAGATTGCATTTTATCAGTTAGTGGAATTGTATCATCAGGAGCATATCCACAAGTCTCAAAGAAATAATCAATTAAATTCATAAATGGAGTAAATAGGAATATAGCAATTATTGCCAAAACTATTGCTACAGATATAGGCAAAAGGCTAATCTTCTGACCATCACCAAAAGCATCTGTATATTTTATTTTTCTTACGGAATTATACACAAGAAAAAATATAATAAATGTAACAGGAGACAAACAATTAGTAATAACTTGCACTAAATCTGAATTATACAAAGCCTCAAAGGTTATTCCTTTAATTGACGCAATTATATTTAGCACAATATTATAAACAAAAGACACCAAAAATACAGTAATTATCAAAAAGAAGAAAAATCTAAAAGCGTCCGCCACCTCATATTGATTATTAAATTTACTTAATTTTTTTTTGTTCATAACTACTCCTAAAACTGAACAAATTTGTTTTATGATTTAATGAGTTGAATTTTTTATTAAAATCTCAAATAAACCATTAATTTTATCCTAATATATTATATATTACTATATTTTTCATACACAATCAAGTTTTTTTGAATTTAATTTATTTAACAAAATCTAAAAAAAGCAATTTGTCTAGTTTTTTAGAGCAAATTGCATTAAAATTATTCTATTTATTTTCTTGATAGTTTTGTCTTAGTTTTATAAATTTGACCATCATAAATATATTCAATGTAAACCGTTTCGTTTCTATCTAATTTATAAAGTTCATTTTTAAGGTCAAGAGTATTAATAATTTCTCGACCATTTAATTTGGTTATAACACTAGTAGGCTTAACACCACATAAAGCAAGTGGACTTGTTGGGGAGACATCTATTACATAAAAACCATTTTTGTTAACACTTTTATCATAATAATTGGCTATCTCACTATCATATCCATAAACACCTAGATATGGTATTTGATAATTTATATTTTCAACATAACTATTAAGTAAACTTTCAAAACTTTTACTTGGAATTGCAAAACCAATACCCTCTCCACCACTAATTTTAAGTGTATTAATTCCAACAACCTCTCCTTTAGAATTAAGCAATGGTCCACCGCTATTTCCCGGATTTAGACTTGCATCGTGTTGAATTAAGTTCTGCATATATCCCTCTCCAGATGAAGAACTTACCTTTAAGGTTCTATTTAACGCACTTACAATTCCTTTGGTAAAGGTATGAGTTAAAGATAGGCTAAGTGGAGTTCCCACAGCAAGTACATCTTCGCCTACATTTAATTCGTCACTTGAGCCAAGTTTTAAATATGGAAGAGATTTACTGCTTTTTAGTATTGCTAAGTCCATAACAGTATCTTCGTAAATTAAACTTGCATTAGATTGAGTTCCGTTAGAAAGATATAATGTTATCTGATTACAATTATTAATTACGTGAGAGTTAGTAAGAACATATCCACCATCTGCAAGGCATACACCGCTACCCACACTCTCACCAAGGTTATTTATTCCGCTAATTCCAACAATCGCAGGCTCTACTGCTGAAGCAATTTCTTGAGTATCCGATACTTGCGAAACCGTTATAAGTTTACTTTCAAGCGGAGTAATATTTTTCTCAATATTTGCTGTAGTGCAACCAGTTAACATAGCACAACATAATAATAATCCAAATAATTTATTCATAAAAAAACCACCTATTTAAGTTTACTAAAGTAGATGGTTTAATTAATTACAAATATTGGTCCAATGCCATTTGGTTTTGCAATATCTAATTTAATATTAACATCTGGAATAATACCTACAGAAGTTAAATAATCACAAATTGTACTATAGCATAATGTAGGAGTATTATTCTCTTCACTTAAATGTGCAAATAGCACCTGCTTAACATTATGCTGAGCAAGTTCAACAACGACTTTAGCACTACTAATGTTGCTAAGGTGGCCGTGATTGCTAAGTATCCTAGACTTAAGTACTGGGGGATATTTAGTGCTAGCAAGAACCATCTTCTCATCGTGATTTGCTTCTAATATAACCAATCTACTATTGTATAGCCTTTCAACTATCTCCTTAGTAGTATGCCCTAAATCTGTAACAATACTTATTTTATTATTATTTTCTGTTATATTATATCCGACACAACATACATCGTGACAGACTTTAAAAGAGGAAATCTTAAATGAACCTAGTTTAAACTCGGCATCAGAGAATCTAGTAATACAAAGACTAGAAATTTTAGTTTTATGTATTAGTCCATCAACAATATCATAGTGACAAAAAATTGGTACATTATATTTTCTTACAAGACTTAATATACCTTTAGTGTGGTCGCTATGTTCGTGAGTTATAAGCACACCTATTAATTTATTAATATCAAGTTTAAGTCTTGCAATTTTTTCTTCTAAGTCCTTAAGAGTAATCCCCATATCTACAAGTAATATTTCATTATCATTATAAACAAGAGTACAATTACCCTTAGAAGAACTTGCTAGTGAACATACTTTCATAATTATCTTTTCCCTTGTAAATCAGCATATACACTACTTGCATCATACCCTAAGTATTGAACGATAGTTAGTGCAAATTCCATAGCAGTATCTGGACTTTGAGAAGTTATTAAATTTCCACAAACCACACACTCTTTATCTAGAAATTCACAATCTAAGTTATTAATTAGACTATCGGACGGATAGCAAGTAGCGACTTTCCCCTCAAGTATTCCAGCCTCAGGGAATACAAGTGCAGGAGTCGCACATATCCCCGCAATTAATTTATTCTTTGACATATAATCTCTAAGCAAATTAAGCACGCTATCGTCTTGAGATAAGTTTGTGGCATTATCCATACCACCCACCATAATTACTCCATCATACTCAAGACAACTATAATAATCATAAATATCATCACAAATTATTGTAACCCCTCTTGAGCCAGTTAATTGGGTATTTCTAAGCCCGATTATTTCAACCTCAATACCAGCCCTACGCAAGATATCAATTACAGTTACGGCTTCCAATTCTTCAAAACCATCTGATAGTATTACAGCTACTTTTTTCATAATTTTCTCCACATAAAATATTATTAATTGTCAGAAAGTTAATTTTATATGACAATAATACTTTGAATTTTGTCATTAACTCTTTTTATAGTTTAGCATTGCTTTAGTAATTATTTTGTCATCGTGCTTTATTTCAAAGTAAATAACACCATCAATTTCTTTTCTATAAATTCTAAGCAAAGAACCGTATTTGCTTTCGGAAATATAGTGAATTTCAAAGTCTGTAATTGTGTTATTTAGAATAAATTCTTTATCAAGTGTAGACATCATTAATCTTACATATTCCACATTGTTTGTATGCTGATAAAGGTCAATATTAACGGAACTAACAATTTCTTCTTTTACTAAGTCTTTATCATCAAATTCTATGTTAAATTTATTAAAAACTTTTTCTCTTTCTCCATTAATTTCAATATCTGAAGGAAAAGGAGTGGTATTAATCATTCTAAGCTTTCTAGAAGTATTATCCATAGCACATAATTCTTGAAAGCAAGTTACAAAACTTTCGTTAGTTTCTAAATCTTTGAAATCTGTTTTTAAAGTAACTGCAACTCTAGACAAATCAGAAAGTTCTGTTGTTAAATTAAACTCATCTAACCACTTAGCAAATTTATCAAAATGAATTTTAGTTTTAGTCAATACAAAAAAGCAATCACACTTAGGCAATAAAGTTAAACCATCGCAATTTATGTGTTTAAAATACTCACACATATTATCTTGCACTACCGCTATTGATTGTATTAAACCCATCTCGACTTTCATATCTGTTTGAGATGCTAAAACTTTAATTTTTTGTTCGCAATCTACTTTCATTTTTTCACCACCAATTAACTAAATAAGATTTAAATACAATTTAAAACCTTAAATAATATTATATCAAAAAATATATATTTTTCATAACAAAAATAATAATTTAAGACTTATTTTATAAGGAATTTTTTTTAAATTTAAATTAACAATAATTTTACTCAAAATCATAAATTATTTCAGAATATTTTTAAATTACTACAAGGAGTTCTAATGTTTACAATTAGTGTTTGTATGATAGTAAAAGATGAAGAACTAACTTTATCTAGAATACTTAACCAAGTAAAACTTTTTGCAGATGAAATAATTATTGTTGATACAGGCTCATTAGACGCAACACCTAACATTGCTAAAGAGTTTACTGACAAAGTCTATTCTTTTGAGTGGTGCGATGATTTTTCCAAAGCGAGAAATTATTCAATCAGTTTTGCAACTAAAGATTATTTTATGTGGCTTGACGCTGACGACTATATAACTAATGAAAATATAGACAAAATAAATATACTTAAAAATTCAGATAAAAATATTGATATGTATATGTTTAAATATGTGATTGGTAGTCCTCAGCCTATATTTGAATTTTATAGAGAAAGACTAATTAAAAATAATGGTCAACATAAATTTGAAGGAGCGGTTCACGAAGCAATTACCCCAATAGGAAACATCAAATATACCGATATAAAAATTGAGCATAGAAAAGTTAAAGTAAATAACCCAACTAGAAATATAGATATTTATGAAAAACAGATAAAACAAGGTTTAACTCTTTCTCCTAGAGATAAATATTACTACGGGAGAGAATTATTTTATCTTGGTAAATATTATAAGAGCATAAAAATACTTAAAGAGTATTTGAAATTAAATAATCTTTATACGCCTGACGAAATTGGTGCCAGTATAATTATTTCTGATAATTATTATTACTTGAAAAAATATTCAAAAAGTAATGATGCGTTGCTAAATTGCATAAGTAAACACCCGCCAACTGCTGAAATTTGTTGCAAACTTGCCAAAAACTTTGAAAATCTAAACGATATAAATTCTGCAATTTTTTGGTACAAAAGTTCACTTAACTGCGTTAAAGATATTAGCGGGTTTGTAAATTTAGAATATTATGATACAATTCCATATATTGAACTCACTAAACTTTTATATAGAATAGATAAAAATGAAGCAAAAAAATATCATTTACTTGCCAAAGCCTGCAATCCAAGTCACCCATCAGTTATTTTTAATGACCAATTTTTTAGTTAGTCAATTCTATACTCAACAAAACTCTTATTTTAGTTTTTATTTTTAATAATTATACAATATTAATTTTGTGTAAGATAAAATTTTACACTAAACTTACGAAAATGAGTTCAATAAACGAACTCATTTTTCATTCCAGCCAATACTAATTAATTCATATTGTATGTCTCAATATCGGTATTGTTTTTCTTAGCAAGTTTAACTTTCTTAGAATGTTTAATAATTTGTAAGGTTACGATTAGAGCAATAACAACCCCACCTACAATGGCTAGCCAGAACCATAAAGGAAGTGGCTCGATATCTTTAGTAATTAAATATGTGTCTGTTAAATTATCTACTTTAAATATATAGTAACCGTTCTCATTAGTAACAGCAATTTCTCTTACAGAATTGTTTTCTCCTAATTGATAAACATAAACTGTTTTAGCATTAGAATTTGCCTTAATTTTAATAGTATAAATATGGTCATCATCTTGGCTAACATTAGCAAATGAGCAAGAAGAAATAATTTCCTTATCGTTGAATTGACCATTTAAACTTTTCTCTATAAGCATTAAGTCCTGAGAGTTCTCATCAAAAGTTGCATCGACACACTCAATAATACTCTCGTTGCTATTAGTTATTGATAAAGGATTAGCAATTAACAAAACGCCACTTGTATTTACATCATAATTTGTGTCTGTCGTTACAATATTGAAATTGTATGAGCCAACCCCCAAAGGTCTAATATCATTCTCAAATTCAAAAGAAATTTTATTTATATCTAGACCACAATTTGCATTATAATAAAACTCTGGGAATTTAACTGTGCCATCATAAATAAATTTATTCTCGGCAAGAGTTAAATAAACTTTTTGTTTTTCTATAATTACATCTGTTATTTGGCTCTTGCTTTCTTTATAATTCTCATTTCCAGCAAATATTGCTTGCACTTGATAAACACCCGCGTTAAGCATACCCTCACACTCAATGCCATTTTGCTTATATACAAAAGTCAATTCAAATGGGAAATTAGCAGATACATAATTAACATTGCCCGAATATGTAAATGTTGTTCTAGTAATAGTAGGTATAATAGTTGCTTTTGTAATAGAATAAATACCAGTATTAACACGTTCAATTACATAATTGTCATTATCAATACCACTACAATTAATTAAATACTCTCCAACATTGTCTCCTGCTTCTCTATATATTTCGCAAGAAATATTATCATCAAACTTAACGCCAGAAAGTATATACTCAAATTCCTTATCCATTTCCCCGTATACTTGACTTAAATCTGATATAGTAATAATTAGTTTAGCGGGAAGAATATTTAAATAATTAGAAACAAAATTTAGTGTATAATTGCTATTATTTAATGTTCCTAGATTTATCTCGTACTTACCAACATTTTCTCCAGCATTTCTAGACAATTCTCCATATAAAGTGTCACCTTCACATAAACCATCAACTTTAAACTCTATATTATCATTATCTCCATAAGTTTTTTCAGAAGGTAAAGCAGTTACAGTAATGGTCTTAGGTTTGATTGTATAAGAACCATATTTAGTTACATTGATATTGTAATTTGTGCTAGACAAAGTGCCTAATGATATAGAATAAACACCTACATTATTATTACCTGTTCTTGATAGAGAGCCGGTAAGATTATTTAAATCTATTGTTTCTAAAGATGTAAATGTAAGTGGTTTTTCTTCTCCATATGTTGTAACAATATCATCAATTTCAATAGAAATATCTTTAGGTAAAATTTTTAATGTTCCATTTAAGAAAAGAATTTCATAATTATTATTATTAAGTGTTCCTTTTGAGATGGAATAACTGCCAACATTTTCTCCTTCTACCCTTGTAATAGTACCACTCAAAGTATCCCCTTCAACTAGCGATGTTTCATAAAATTTGTAAGTAAGTTCGGGGTCTAAATCACCAAAAGTTTTAGTAATACAATCGGCGATT
>JBJEXU010000091.1:0-2682 GCA_051886095.1 Christensenellales bacterium
TTATTTGATTTATAATTGTTTAATATTTCTTGAAGGTCTTTCTTATAAAGTTCAATCTTTAATTTAGTTTCGGATAATAAGCCCCTACTAAAAGTAGTATATAATATTTTTCCACTATAATTTTTACAAGCGGTAAATATAATTTTGTCAATACAAATGTTTGTTTTCCCACTACCCGCAACGCCTTGAACAAGTATGTTTTTGTCAATGGTTTCTACAATATTCCTTTGCTCAGTGTTTAGTCTAGGCAAATTCACATTAGATACATTAGAAATAAGATAAAGTTTATTAAAATCTTGCGTTTTAACTAACCTTTTATCTTTCTTTATTAAAATATTAATGTTATTACTTTTTACATACTCATCAATAGTTTGGACTTGATTATTTGACTTACTTGTAAAGTTAAAAAATACCAAGTCATAATTATTTAAGTCAAGACCTATTTGAAAGCCAAATTTAAAATAAAAAGAAAATAGATTATCTTGCATTGTAATTAAAAAACAATCTATATCATCTTTTTGTTGTTTTTCGTTTGTGAGAATGTCATTTAGATTTAAAAGTATAGTTTCGCTTAGTTTAGAGAGTAAAAAATCAATATTAGTAACATATTTAGTACTTTTAATAAAATTCTCCGTTTTATAAAATAGACTTCTACTAGATAGTACAGTCTTACGAGTATTTAGATTAACTTGTAGTAAGTCTTTTTTCATATCTTCACCTTTTTAAAATTCTGTTTTAAGTTTTTATCAAAACTTTATAATGCTTTGCCTTTTAAAAAATCATCAATACTTATTGTGGTTTTGTCTGCTTTTGAGACTGAGTTTTTATCAAGATTATATAACTTAATATAACGACTATTTTGCATTGCCTTTAATTGTCTTCTCTTGCTTTCTTCTATTTTTTTGTCTCGTTGGTTCTCATAAAAATTTTTTACTTTGTTTTTTAGATTTTCTATTGCCTTTACTTTATTCTGCAACTGACTTCTTTCATCTTGACAAATAACACTTATACCTGTTTTTAAATGAGTCGCCTTTATTGCACTATCAGTCGTATTAATATGCTGACCGCCAGCACCGCTTGAACGAGAAGAAACTATGGAAATATCTTTATCTTCAATCTGAAAATCATCAAAAATGTCATCTAGAATAAAAACCGTACAACTGCCTTTTTCAAGGGATTTTTCAATAATATGCATACCACTTTCATTAATAAAAAGTTCTTTCGCATTTAGTCCGGAAATTGATAATCTATTTGCATAATTATCTAATTGAGTATTGACGCAAGTTAAAGAATTATTTTTACAAAAATTAGAATAACTATCAACTAATATATTTAATAGTTCTTGAGAAATATTATTTTTATTTGCTACTATTTCCACTACTATATTACCCACTATAGCATTCAAATTAGTAACCAATTTAAACAATTCTTCACTCACTTGATTAATATTACTAGTTAGTGAACTTAGTTCTTCTTCAAAAATGTTTTTATCTTTATTATCAACTTGAGGGATTAATTCTATAAGTTCTTGCAAATTATTATTTAATTGTAAATATTCTTCAAATTTTAAAACTATTGGTTGAAGAGATTGTTTCTGTTTTTCTAATTGAAGAAATAATTTTTTATCTAACAAAATTTCTTCATATGTCAATAATTCACAGAGTCTAAAATATTCTTTGTTTATTTCTTCTAATTTATTTTTTATCTCGTTTATTTCTCGCATAATAACCCTCGTAAAAATAATAACACAAATTACCTTTAATTCAAACAATTTTTTAAGGTTAATTTTTTACTTAAAAATTAACCAAATCATTATTTAAATTTTGCACATAAAAAAGCGTTTGAAACGCTTTTTATGTATGTAAGATATTTTGTAAATTTGTCTTAACTAAAAAAATGTAATTAATTTAATTAATTGTTATTTTGGAACAATTCTAATACTTTAATTTTAAATACTTTATTCCATATAGATTTTAAATCGGAATATGTTAGTTTTTCTTCTACTTCTTCTACTGGTACCCAAATTAGGTCGTGGGTATCAGTACTATCGTTATCACTTGCTCCTCCGTCTAAAGCAAGATATAAATAACAGACACATTCCTCTCCTTTAGAAGTTGTATATCTTTCAATATAAGGTTCAAAATCTAATAAAACATTAGCAACTCTTTTGGTTTCTTCTGCAGTTTCTCTTATAGCGCAAGTCAAGAAATCTTCGCCCTCTTCTAAATGTCCTTTCGGAAAAGAAAAATCATTTAAATAGTCTCTATAGATTAAACCTATACATTTATTCTCTTGATTTGCTAATACGCAACCCGCTTTTAATACTTCCACACAAACCTCCTACTTTATATTAATTTAATATGATTATAACAATAATGTTTTTGACTGACAATAATTTTAAATGCTTTACACAAGAAAATGTAAGAACCTGCATTATACATATTTTTAACTGGTATAGGGAAAAATTATTAATATAATTAATAAATTTTGTTAATTTTTTTGACATAAGTTTTCATTAAATATATAATATTTATAAATCTTGTTGACCAATCAACATTAGTCAATAACATTTACTAACTTTTATATCAGGTGAAAAGTGTTTAATCCCAGTATAATCAGAATTGCAAATTCAATATTCTTAGGACTTATACTGCTTGCTACAGTTATATTTTCCTATAGACT
>JBJEXU010000092.1:0-2682 GCA_051886095.1 Christensenellales bacterium
TATTTACATATTAAAGGTGATGAGTATCTTGAACTTGAAGAATTTGGTGTTAAATACAGAATTGATAATAGAGGTTTTCTACAAGTTAATAATGATATAAAATATTATTTATATAAATTCATTCTATCGCAAGTTCAACCTGAAATGAGTGTGATTGATGCGTATAGTGGAGCGGGGCTACTTAGTGCGATATTATCTAAAAAATGTAAGCAAGTATATGGCATTGAGATAAATAAAAGTGCTAGTAATAGTGCTAAAGAATTATTAAGATTAAATAATATAAATAATGTCGAGTTTATTTGTGGTGATGTTAAAGACAAAATTAAGGAATGTCTTAACAAACTAAAAGAATGTTTAATCGTACTTGACCCGCCAAGGTCGGGAGTGGGTAAGAGTATTTTAGATATACTTGTATCTAGTAATATTAATTATGAAAAAATGCCTAAACAAAGAGAAAAAAATAATTTTTGCAAAGTATCTAAAATTATTTATATTTCTTGTAATACAGCAACACTTGCTAGGGATTTAAAAACATTGCAAGAAGGATTTGAAATTCAGAGTATAACTCCTCTTGAAATGTTTGTTCAAACAAAGCATATTGAAGTGGTGGCTGTATTAAAATGTAAAGATTGATTTAAAAATTAGTTGTGAAAGATAAAGAATATTGACTTAAAATATTTTCTAATATTAAGTTTACTGAAAGAAAAAAATAAAGAGGAAGGGAAGATGAAAAAATTTGATTTCGCTATAAGTATTGGCTGTAATGTAACATCTATTTATAAGGCAGGTGTTGGAGTTGTATTAAGTGATAAAACTGCTCTTGTAACTGCTTTGAAAGGGAAAAGAGAAGTTGCTGTATGTGTGGGAGAAGATGCTATTACTAGTGGTTTGGAATATAAAAGAGTTATATCTGACGGAAGAATTGATTTTAGCCTTGCTGAACTACTATTAGGTGAATTTTTTAAAAAAATTGAAATAGGCAAAAAAGACAGTGTGCTTTTCCTTGTATCTTTAGAAGATATGTCGCTGGCTAAAGAATATAAAAATCTTGCTTATGCTCTAGGTGTTAATGTTGTGGAAGTAATACCTTCAATTATTGCGACTGTTTATGGATTTGAAATTGAAAAGATAAGAAAATCTTTCTTACTTTGTGATATTGGGGTTAATACAGAAATTGCAATAATTAATAATGGAAGAATTATTCTAGGCGCGACTGTTAATAATGGCGGAAAGAATATAGATAATAAAATCAGAGATTATGTTCTAAATACCAAAGGCATTGAGGTAACTGAGGAAAGTGCTGAGGTTATTAAGAATGAGTTAGCAACCCTTCTTCCAAACGATATAAGAAATATGACTATTAGTGGTTTTATTAAAGGTACGACAGAATTTGCAAATATTAATATTACTAGTTCTGAGATTTTTGGTTTGGTTGTGGAGGAATATAGTGCAATTACTTCCGCCATACTTCAATTATTATCTTCCTGCAATAATGAAATTAATGAAGATATTAAAAATCACGGAATTTATTTATGCGGTGCATCAAGTAAGATAGTTGGAATTGATAAATTCTTGAAAGTTAAATTAAACCTTAATAGTTATGTTTATAAACCTGATAGTGTAACAATGATTGGTGCAGGACAATTACTAGATAATCCACTTGATATAGAAAGGGTTATTGCTGAAAATGCTGTGTAAAGTAGAAACTTAAAGAAATGTTGAAAATTTTGTAAATTTAGATTTAAAGTAAAGTTGAGAGAGTTAATCTGACTTTACTTTTTTTTAGGCTAAAGATAAACTTAATCGGTAAAGGAATAAATTATGACAAGAAGAATTGTTATTACAAGTGGCAAAGGTGGGGTGGGTAAAACTACTATTGTTTCTGGGCTTGGAATGGCTCTTGCTGGTAAGGGTTACAAGGTTTTGCTAGTAGATATGGACTTTGGTCTTAATAATCTTGATGTGGTTATGGGGATTGAAAATAAAATTGTCTATGATATTATTGACGTTCTCGAAGGAAAATGCTTACCAAGGCAGGCTGTTGTTCAAGATTTTTTTGAAAATAACTTGTATATTTTCCCCAGTTCGCATAGTTTTTGCAAAGTTAAATTTGGTGCAAAAGAATTGAGTGCTATTATTAGTGAGATTGAGAATCTTTTTGATTTTGTACTAATAGATTGCCCAGCAGGAATTGATGGTGGTTTTAAAAGAGCCGTTGAATGTGCAAATGAACATATTGTTATTACCACTCCTCACTTATCTGCTGTAAGAGATGCAGACAAAGTAGTTAATGTTATTCTATCTCATCTTCAAGTAAGACCTTATGTTATTATTAATAGGGCAAGAGGGGATTTAATACTTGATGGTGATATGTTATCTATTGGTACAATTAAAGACTATTTAACGGGTGAATTAATAGGTGTTATTCCCGAAGATGATGAAGTGTCAATCCAAATGTACAAGGGCGGTAGATTTAATAGCAATTCGGATACACATCAGTCTTTGATGCTGATAGCAAATAATCTTATAAATGGTGAAAATAACATATTTGATTGCACAAAAAAATACAAAGGATTTTTAGGTGGAATACGAAAAAAAATAAAAAGAAAGGTTTAAAAAATGAACGAAATTGATAGTTGTGAAGATAGATTAAAATCAATGATAATTCTAGATAAGCAAGAC
>JBJEXU010000093.1:0-2680 GCA_051886095.1 Christensenellales bacterium
AATGGTCAAACTATTAACATCTTTACAAGTCATAACCATAATTACACATTCTTAGGATGTAAGTCTGGCTCTTCAGAGTTTAGAACAGATACTCAGTATTTATCTTCATCTACAGATGAAATTCAATATTATGCTATAGACAGTATAACAGTTACTAGATCTTATTATGGAAATAGCGGAGAAAATAAATTCGAAGCATACTACACTCCATCAATACACGAAGTAAATGTTATAGTTGATAATGGAACATTAATTAATAGGGGATTAACGAATGGTACTGTAACAGTTCCAAATAAAGTTGAAAGTAATACCCCAAGTGATGATACAACGACTGGAACTAATGTAACAAGTTTAGTTAAACATAGCAATGATTTAACTATCACATTAAACCCAGACGATAAATTCATTCTACATAAAATTAATGTAAAATATTACGATTATCTATACAATGAAGAAGTTGTTAGACAATATATGATTAATGAAAGTGGAAATATAAGTTACGGAGACTCTAAACCTAACTATAATACACTTCCTCTTATGAATATTTATAGCGATGGTACTGTGGTTACAACTACTCTTACAATTAATCAATTTGAATCAAATGTAATGTCTGGAGGTACTGCTACTGGAGATATTAACTATTACTTTAATATTGCTATAGATAATCTTTATGGCAATTTAGAAATTCACTTAGACTTTGTAAGATATTATTGGAACGACACTCCATATACAACTACATTATCTAGAGATGGCGCAGATGGTTCGATGCAAAATCCTTATAAAATCACTAAAGCATCTGATTGGGGATATATAGTAGATAATGCAGAAGCAAATAATTATTATGCAGGTAAATACTTTATATTAACTAATGATATAGATTTCAATGCTAGATTTACACCTACCTTAAATAAGTTCTCAGGATACATTTATGGTAATGGTTATACTATGAAAAATATCTTGCTTGATTCATATCTTCAACTTGGTTCTAGTTATAGAACAAATTATATGAACGAAGTAAAAACTGGCGTAGGTAATGTTGATTCTACTAATAACATAACATATTTTGGATTAATAGGTATATTAGATGGACAAATCACTAATATTAATTTTGAGAATTTAACACTTATTGCTAGTGAGAATAATGTATTAACTATAAGTAATTCGTCAGTTGTTGGTGGAGTTGTTGCATCAGCACAAGATGATGCTCTTATTAAAGGAATTGTTGTAGACAATAATTCGTCTATTACTATTGAAGGTAATTCTAATCTATCTGCTTCAGTTACTAAATTTACATCTACTCTTGGTGGAATTATAGGGCATCTAACTGACTATACAGTTATATCTAATTCAATTAATAACGGAAATATTATTTATAAATTAGATAATTCTTCAGCAAAACAAACCATTAGTAATGTTGGTTGTATTGCTGGCCTTATTGATGAAGGTTCAGTGGCAATTAATAATAAGAATACAGGTAATATTAGTTACAATGCTAACGGAACTACACAATCTGGAACTAAATATGCTAGTGGTATTGCTAATATGTCTGGCGAAAATTGCATTATATATAACGCATCTAACTTAGGAAATATTTCGGCAACTATTTCTGCTGGAATTAGTGCAAATACTACGGGTATTATCGTTAACGCATACTCATCAGGAACGATTACAGGTTCTAATACATCAGCAGGCTTGATTTACAAAATTGATACTAATGCTATTGTTAGAAATATGTATTCTGTTTGTACTGCAAATTCTATAGATTATAATTCTAAGAACTCTAATAGCATTGTTGAGAATATTTATTATCTATCTTCTAAAGGCTCTGGAAAAGGTACACAACTTTCTGATGCTCAAATGAGAGACAAAAACAATTTCTCTGGATTTAACTTTAGCGGTGATTGGGTAATGCCAACAAGCGGAAGTTACAATTATCCAATATTAAGATTTGAAACTATTCAAGGTTACGAAACTTTAGGAATTAATGATTATTCTAGTTCTACAACCGCTAAAGACACTGGTCTATGGATTGATAGTCCAGCAGTTGCAAGTATTAATCTAAATGACTTATATAATGCAAGTCTAGATGCTTATATAATTGATAGTGCAGAAGAATTAGCATATTTATCTAGAATATCTACTTATGATAATTCTGCTATTCTAAATGGAAAAACATTTGTTATTGCTAGTGAAGATGTAATTGATATGTCTGGCAAATACTGGACTCCAATTAATAGTATTAATAGCGAGAATAATAAATTTAATATTATTGGAGTTAAAAAGAATGCAAACGATTTAACATCTGCAGACTTAGATCTTGATGCTAATGTTGATAATGTTGTTATTAAGGGACTTAGTATCCTGAGCGTCTTTACATCATCAGCATTTGTATCTCGCCTAGATGATGGAGTTATCAAAGGTATTGACTTAGTTGATGTTAGCAATATAGGTTATAATTCAGAAGTTAGTTCTTTTGTTAGTTATATGTATGGTGGGTCTATTATTAAATGTAACTATGTCAGTGGTAATGTGGTTGGATTTGATATTGATTGTTGGACTCCTATATCTGGATTGGTTGCTATTGCTGATTCCAGTAGTAGAGTATATGGCTCGTCTGTAACTGGATACAATTCTGACGGCGAACTTCATAACACATATGATTTAGGCTCAGACCTTGGTG
>JBJEXU010000094.1:0-10029 GCA_051886095.1 Christensenellales bacterium
TAATTTATTAATTTAAATAATTATATTTTTAATTTTAATAATTATATTTTTAATTTTAATAATTATATTTTTAATTTAAATAATTATATTTTTAATTTAAATAATTATATTTTGGAGAAAAATTATTTATGAATTTATTTGAAAATAATTTGGCAAAATTCAGTCCTCTTGCCGATAGAATGAGGCCAAAAAATTTTGATGAATTTGTTGGTCAAGAGCATTTAATATATAAAGATAGTTTTCTAGTTAGGGCAATTAAATCTTCTAATGTTGGTTCGTGTATTTTTTATGGTCCTCCGGGTTGTGGTAAGACTACTATTGCTGGGATTATTGCAAGTGCTTGTAATGGTATTTTTAAGAAATTAAATGCTGTTAGTTCTGGTGTGTCTGAAGCAAAAGAAATTATTTCTGAAGCAAAAACTAATCTAGAATTATACGGAACTAAAACTTATCTATTGCTTGATGAATGTCATAGATGGTCTAAGGCTCAGAGTGATTGTGTTCTTGAAGCGATTGAAAAGGGTTATATAATTTTTATTGGTTCAACTACCGAGAATCCTTATATTAGTATGACTAAGGCTATTGTGAGTAGGTGTAAAGTTTTTGAATTTAAACCTTTGAGTGTTAAAGATATTTCTAAGGCGATAAAAGTTGCTATTACTGATAAAGACAGGGGTTTAGGAAATACTAAGATTGAGATTAATAATGAGGTAATTGAATATCTTGCTTTTAACTCTTCTGGGGACTTGAGAACTTGTTATAATACACTTGAATTCGCTGTAAGTACAACTAATTCTAATGAAGATGGCAAGATACTTATAACTAAAGAGGTTATTAATGATTGTATGCAGAAGGGTAATATTGCTCTTGATGAGAATACGTCTTATGATATCCTAAGTGCTTTCTGCAAAAGTCTAAGAGGGAGTGATACTGACGCTGCTTTGTTTTATGCTCAGAAATTGCTCTTATCGGGTTATGACCCAACTATAATTGCTAGACGACTTATTGCTCACGCAAGCGAAGATATTGGTATGGCAGATAGCAATGCATTATTAATTGCAATATCTGCACTTACTTCGTGTGAAAAGCTCGGTATGCCTGAATGTAATCTAACACTTTCTCACGCAATCATTTACATTTGCGAGGCTGAGAAGAGTAATTCGGTTTATTTGGCAATGGAATCTGCTAAGGCTGATGCTGAGATGTATAAAAATGCAAGAGTTCCTAATCATTTAAAGAATCACCCAACAGGTTATTCTGATGGTCACGGTGCGTATAAATATCCACATAATTTTGGTGGTTATGTAAAACAACAATATCTTCCAGATGAATTAAAATCCAAAATCTATTATATTCCTAAAGAAAATGGTAGAGAACGAGGACTTGTTAGAAAGAAAGATAAATTTAAATAGTAAATCATTTTGTGATTAAATTACATTTTGTCTTAAAGGAGATATTATGAGAGAAGATTTTATTGATATTTATGATTATTTTATTAAGAAATGGGGAATTGAATCTCAAAGTAGAATGTGTATTGAGGAGATGAGTGAACTTACTAAAGAACTATGTAAGTTGGAAAGATATAAAGATACAGATAAAGAAACTAAAATTGTTGAGAATATTAAAGAAGAACTTGCAGACACACTTAATATGGTAGAGCAATTAATTTATTATTATGGCACAGATGAAATTGAAAAAATTAGAACTGATAAATTAAATAAGTTAATGAGTAAATTAAAGAAAAGTGATTAGTTAAGATTTAAAATAATATATTATTGAATATTTAAAATATGTACTGAAAGTTTCTATTTTATTTATTTGTAAAATTAATTATTTTTTGCTATTATATACATATAATATATGAATAAAGGGGTTTATTTTATGGAAAAAGCAAAAAAATTAGTTACAATTTTAACTATAATTACTACTAGTATTGCTTCTTTACTACTTATTATGTTACTTTTTAGTTTTAAACCATTTGGTGATAGTAATGGAAATGTAATTATTACCTTTGCTTGTCTTGCTGTTGGTGGGTTCTTTACTATTAATAGCCTTAATATGCTTGAGAGAAATAAGGTTTTAGGTTGGATTTCATTTAGTCTTATTGTTTTGTCTGTCTTATTAATTATCCTTACAACTTGGGTAAAATTTGATAATTCTTTTATTAATAACTTTGTAATTGTTTTGGGATTACTATCAGTTTTATTTACTATCATTGTGTCATCGGGATTAGAGTTGGGTAGGACTAAACTTGTTATTCAGATAATTGTTTATATTGTAGTTGGTGTTACTTGTATTTTCTTCTCTTTAATGATATTTGGTGTAATTGATTTGTTAGATAAATTAATTTGGTTAGTTTCTCTAATAATTCTAAGTGTTCTTGGTATTATTATACTAAAAGTTTTAGCAAAAAAGACTGTAAATGATTATATTAAGCAAGATAAAGATAT
This sequence comes from Christensenellales bacterium, assembly GCA_051886095.1. Lineage (GTDB taxonomy): Bacteria > Bacillota > Clostridia > Christensenellales > UBA1242 > UBA11490. Next base: position 2,451 of record JBJEXU010000094.1, read on the forward strand.
GGTTAGAATTAGCAAGGAAGAGTATCAAATGTTAGTTGAGAAATCTGCTAAGTATGATGAATTAATGTCTAAAAAACAACAAGACCAACAAAATCAGCAAAATTAAATTGAAATGTAATAAAAAATAGCGAAACTTAAAGTTTCGCTATTTTTATGTTAATTATTAGTATTAATGATATCTAAAATTTGTTTAAGGGTGCTTTCAATGTCATTATTCTCGATTACATAATCAAAATAATAGGCATCTTTGATATGATTCTCGTAATCTGCAAGTCTTATCTCCATACTTTCTATAGGCTCATTTCTTCCTTCAAGTCGCTTGCGAATATTGTTCTTGTCGCAGGTTAGAAAAATGCCTATCACTTGGTCTGGGTATTCTTTTTTTAATGCTTCAAGCCCATATTTATCGCAATCTCTTAAGGCAATTTTCCCAGCATTAATAATTTCGTTAAAACTACTTTTTCTCATTCCTCTATATGTGCCGTGTCTAATGGTTTCTTCAAAAATTTCGCCAGATTTTCTTAAATTTTTAAATTCTTCTTCCGTTAGAAATAAATATGGGTGACCTTGACTTTCGTTTTCTCTCATTTCTCTAGTTGTTGCATTTATAGGTCTATCAAAACGGTCGGGAAATCTTGAAATTAGTTGGTCTATGATTGTATCTTTGCCAACTCCGCTAGGACCTTCAATAATAATTATATTCTTAGTTGACATAATATTCCTTTAAATTGTTGGTTTAAAATTCTTAAATAGTATATTGTCGCAATGTTCTGCTATAGAAATATATTGATTTTGATTAGTAATTGAATGAGCAATAATTCCTACTGGTTTATGTTTTTCAACAGTAGAGCAAGGCAATAGTTCGTTGCTATAAGCAATAAAATCTGAATGGGTTATTTTGTAATATTTGAGTTTCTTTAATTTTCTTGTTTTAAACGAACCATACATTTTATCTTTAAAACTGCCACTTTTTAATATTCTAGTAATATAAGGATAGTGCTCAAAGAAATATTCTAAAGTATAAGGATTCATACTCATAACCGCTACATTTTCGTAGCAATCGTATTTTAAGATATATTTTTGAATGGCTGTAATAACTTTATCTTCAAATTTCTCAACCATTCCATCATTGATTATCTCAATTATAATAGGTGTTCTATTAGCAATAAAATCTAATGCTTCATCAAGTGTAGGAATTTTCTCTCCTTGCTCATTAAGATTTAATTCCTTAACCTCAGGCAAAGAAAGTTTCTTTAAATATCCACTTGTAGAAGGTATAATTTTAGAAATATTTTGGTGCGAGAAACACACAAGATTTTTGTCATCTAGCATTTGAACGGGAATGGATATAGCATAATTATTCTCTATAGTTTGTGCGTATGCACTAAATGTATTGGGGGTTAAAGTCTCATCAATTACACCATCGGTTGCAATATATTTATCTACTATCCAATAATTGTTACAAATGTCAAAATAGTTCTCTTGCAATTTAAGTTTATCAATTTTTTTTGATTTAATTAATTCATCAATTATATTTTTATATTCGTCAAAACTAAGACGATTAGTATTATTACTCTTCTTCATATTATAACCTTATATATTAATTTGCAAAATTATTTTAATTTTTGCAAAATTGAATTTTGATATATTTTATGCGTGTATAATTCTAACTATTTTAGTTATTTTATCAAATAATGTTATTTTTAAAAAGTAATTTGAGTGTATTTTTAAATTTTTTTTAAATTTGAGTAAATTAAAGTAAATAAATTTAATTTTATTGATTAAATAATTAAATTCTTATATAATATCTTAAGAAAATTATTGGAGAACATAATGTCTAGACAGGATAAGATTAGAAATTTTTGTATAGTTGCGCATATTGACCACGGAAAAAGCACCCTTGCGGATAGATTACTTGAAGAGACTGGGACAGTTGCTAAAAGAGATTTAACCGAGCAACTTCTTGATAGTATGGATATTGAAAGGGAAAGGGGTATTACGATTAAGTTAACACCAACAACTATGCATTATAACCAAGATGGTGTAGATTATGAGTTAAATTTAATTGATACACCAGGACACGTAGACTTTACTTATGAGGTTTCTAGGTCGCTTGCTGCTTGTGAAGGAGCAATACTTATTGTAGATGCAACTCAAGGGGTTGAGGCTCAGACACTTGCTAATGTATATTTAGCACTTGAAAATGATTTGGAGATACTTCCAGTTATAAATAAAATTGATTTGCCTAGTGCTGATATTGAGAAAACTAAGAAAGAAATTGAAGATGTTATAGGGCTTCCGTGTGATGATGTTCCTTGCATTAGTGCAAAATGTGGCACTAATATTTCCGATGTTCTAAAACAAATTATTAAAGCATTTCCTGCTCCTAAAGGTGATGAAGAAAAGCCTTTAAAAGCGTTAATTTTTGATAGTTATTATGATAATTTTAAAGGTGCAGTTTGTTTAGTTAGGATTGTTGATGGAAGTGTTAAGAAGGGTTCTAAAATTAAATTCTTTACAACTGGCAATGATTTTGAGGTTACTGAAGTGGGAATATTTACTCCTAAACCTACCGAGAAAGATATCTTACTTGCAGGTGATGTTGGTTACATTTGCGCAAGTATTAAGAATGTATCTGAGACAAGAGTTGGTGATACAATAACAACTGTTAATAATCCTTGTGATAGTCCGTTGCCGGGTTATAAAGAAGTTAAACCGGTTGTATTTAGCGGAATATTTTGTGTTGAGGGAGATAAATACAACGACTTAAAAGATGCTCTTGAGAAGTTAAAGTTAAATGATGCATCACTTGAATATGTCCCTGAAGTATCTCAAGCCTTAGGTTTTGGCTTTAGATGTGGATTTTTAGGACTTTTGCATATGGAAATAATTCAAGAAAGGCTAGAGAGAGAATTTGACCTTGATCTTATAACTACGGCACCAACCGTTAATTATAGAATTACTAAAACCAATGGAGATATAATTGAGATAAGTAATCCGGCAGATATGCCAGAAACACAAAGTATTGCCTTTATGGAAGAGCCAATGGTAAAAGTTAATATATTTACTCCGCCCGATTATGTTGGAGAACTTATGAAACTTTGCCAAGAAAAAAGGGGCGTGCATTTGGACTTGCAGTATCTAGATGCAAGTAGATGCCAACTTATTTATAAAATGCCTTTAAATGAGATTATTTTTGATTTCTTTGACCAATTAAAATCTAGGTCAAGGGGCTATGCTAGTCTTGATTATGAGATTATTGGATACGAAGAAAGCAAATTAGTTAAAGTTGATATTTTGCTTAATGGTGATGTGTGTGATGCTCTTAGTCTTATAGTTCATAAGGATAAGGCTTATTATAGAGGAAGAGCAATGGTTGAGAAATTAAAAACTGTTATTCCTAGACAATTATTTGAAATACCAATTCAAGCAGCGATTGGTAATAAAGTTATTGCTAGGGAAACGGTAAAGGCTCTTAGAAAAGATGTACTTGCTAAATGTTATGGCGGGGATATTACTCGAAAAAGAAAATTACTTGAAAAACAAAAACGAGGCAAAAAGAGAATGAGAAGAATTGGCTCAGTTGAAATTCCAAGTGAAGCCTTTATATCCATTCTTAAAATTGATTAATATGAAAAAAGTCGGGATATATATACATTTTCCATTTTGTGCGTCGAAGTGCAAATATTGTAATTTCGTTTCTTTCTCGGGTAAGAATGATATGCAACTTAAGTATTTTCAATCGCTAATTAAAGAAATAAGTGCGTTTAATGCAAAAGATATTCAGGTTGATACTGTTTTTATTGGTGGCGGAACACCTAGTATTATGTTTGACGGCTGTATATCGACGCTTTTATCAGAAATAAGGAAAAACTTTAAAGTGCTTGAAAATGCAGAAATTACTATAGAGGCTAATCCTAATTCTATAAATATTAGTAAGGCTCAAGAATGGAAAGAGTCGGGAGTTAATAGAGTGAGTGTGGGGTTGCAAACAACTAATTTAAATTCACTTAAATTAATTGGCCGTCCGCATACTAAACAAGATTATATAAGGGCAATAGATGATATTAAATCGGTTGGTATTACTAATATTAATACCGACTGCTTAATAGGACTTCCTAGACAAAAGCAGTCTGATGTTAGAAAAACTCTAGGACTTGTTATGAAGATGGGGTGTTCGCACATTAGTGTATATAGTCTAATTTTAGAAGAAAACACATCTTTATATGATATGGTTGATAGGGGAGAGATTAAACTTCCTAAGGAAGAGAAAGTTTTAGGAATGTATAACTATGCTAATAAAGTTTTAAGTGAGTTTGGCTATAATAGGTATGAAGTTAGTAATTTTGCTAAAGAAAATTATGAATGTAGACATAATCTGAATACTTGGAAAATGGGTGAGTATTTAGGCTTTGGAGTAGGTGCTCATAGTTATTTTAATAGTAAAAGATATAGCAATGTATCTAGTATTGAAGAATATATAAAATTAATTTCTTTAGGTAAAAGACCTATAGAAGATGAAGAAAAAATCACACCTCAAGAAACTTTTGAGGAAACTATTATGCTTGGACTTAGAACTAAATATGGGATTAATTTAAATGAAATAAAAAATAAATTTAATATTGACCTATTAAAATTAAAGCATAAAGAGATTGATTTCTTTACAAAAGAAAATATGATTTCTATAAATAATGAAAATCTAATAGTTACGAGTCAAGGAATGCCTGTTCTAAACAAAATTATTCTTGAACTTGTTGCAAACATAGAAATTTAATAATATAAAAAGGCGAATTTTTCGTCTTTTTTTAATATCCACTTAATTTTTATCTTACAGACTATTTATTATATTTAATATAATAATTTATATGGAAATTATAAACATATAATAAAAAACTTTAATTTAAAACCTTATTTTGTCGAAAAATAAAATGTTCAAAAAAAATTAAAAAAATTTTTAAAAATTTGGCATAAAATGATTGACATTGGCATATAACTATACTAGAATATGGTTAGCAATCTTGAAAAGAGAGTGCTAACAATTAAAAATTTTGATTGCTAATAAGGAGCCAAGGTGCTTGGATAATTTTAATTTAAGTGATAGAAAAAGAGATATTCTAATTAGTGCTGTTGGAAATTATATTGATAATGCTTTGCCAATTACAAGTGCAAATGTTCAGAGTTCGGCTTTTAATTCGCTTAGTTCTGCAACACTTAGGAACGAACTTAATGCACTTGAGGAGATGGGGTTTTTAAAGCAACTTCATACATCTGGTGGGAGAATTCCTACTAGCAAAGGATATAGTTTCTATGTGGAGTCATTATTAAAATCTAGTAACTTTGATAGTGAAGTGGTTGACCTTATCAAAGAAAAATTTGTTAGTCGAAGTAATTTTATACTTGATATTGTTGATGGTCTTGCTAAGAATGTAAGTGATGTACTAAAACTCCCAACATTTATTGAAATGCAAAATTATGATAATCTAACAATTAAGAATATTAATGTTATTCCTCTAATTACAGGTCAAGCGTTATTACTTGTACAGACAGATGCGGGTATTATTAATAATACAATTAATTTGTCTAGTTCAATAACCGAAGATAATTGCAAAGATGCAAGTAAGTTCTTATCTATGAATTTATGTAATAAAAAGATTAGGGATATTCTTGAAAATGTTGAACATTATAATAAGTTATTTAAAAATCAGATTAAATATTTCCAAGAGTTCTTCTGCTTTATAACAGATACTCTTAAGGCTTATTCAACTAATTGTTCTATTAAAACTCACGGAAATGCAACCGACTTACTTGAATGCTCCGATTGTAAGGATATTAATTCTGCTAAAAAATTCTTATCTCTAGTAGAAAATGAGAAAGAAATTTCTAGAATTATTAAAAACATTGATGATACTAGTAATAATGATATTGTGTATAGCATTGGAGAGGAGGGTAAGGACGAATTTGATGATTACAGCATAATTAAGGCAAATTATAGTCTTAAGAATGGGGTAGTTGCGTCCATTGGAGTAGTTGGGCCTAAAAGACTTGATTATTATAGAATAGCCTCTGCACTTAAATTTATAACTGAAGAAATAGCACAAATAGACAAAGAAATAAATAAGGGAGATGCAAATGCCAAATAAGGAAGAAAAAAAGGTTAGTGATAAAAAAGTAGATATTGCCGAAGAAAAAACTGAAGAAACTATAGTTAGCAAAGAAGCAGAATATCTAGAACTTGCACAAAGAATTAAGGCTGAATTTGAGAATTATAAAAAACGAAATGCCGAAATTAGTTCCCAAAGTTTTGATAATGGAGTAATGACAGCAATAGAAAAAATGCTTCCAGCAATGGATAGTTTTAAACAAGCAAAAGAAAGCATATCAGATGAAAACACACTTAAAGGTCTTGACTTAGTGCTTAATCAAATACTTAAGGCATTTGATGAATTGGGAGTTACTAAGATTAAAGCGGTTGGTGAACAATTTAATCCTAATTTTCACAATGCAGTTTTGACTGGTAATAATCCTGACAAACCTAATGGAGAGATTTTGAGCGAATATCAAGAAGGATTTATATTTAAAAATGATAAAGTCATACGCCATAGCGTAGTACAAATAAATAAATTAGATAATGAAAATGAATAAAGGAGATTTAAAAATATGAGTAAAATTATTGGTATTGACTTAGGAACAACAAATAGTTGTGTAGCAGTAATGGAAGGCGGAGAGGCAACAGTTATTGCTAATGCAGAAGGTAGCAGAACTACTCCTTCAGTAGTTGCTTTTGCTAAAGACGGAGAAAGACTTGTAGGTCAGGTGGCTAAGCGTCAAGCAATAGCAAACCCAGAGAAAACAGTTATTTCAATTAAGAGAGAGATGGGTACGACACATAAGGTTAAAATTGATAACAAGGAATATACTCCACAAGAGATTTCTGCAATGATTTTAACTAAACTTAAAAATGATGCCGAGAGTTATCTTGGTGAGAAAGTAACAGAGGCTGTTATTACAGTTCCTGCTTACTTTAGCGATAGTCAAAGACAAGCAACCAAAGACGCTGGTAAAATTGCTGGTCTTGATGTAAAGAGAATTATTAACGAACCAACAGCAGCAGCACTTGCTTATGGTCTTGACAAAGGTGAAAATAAAAATCAAAAAATCTTAGTTTATGACCTAGGTGGTGGTACATTTGATGTATCTCTTATGGAAATTGGCGATGGTGTATTTGAGGTTCTTGCTACAGCCGGAGATAATAGACTAGGTGGAGATGACTTCGATAATGAGATTATCAAATTATTAATTGAAGACTTCAAGAAAACAAATGGCATTGATTTGTCGGGTGATAAACTTGCAATGCAAAGACTTAAAGAGGCGGCTGAAAAGGCAAAAATTGACTTATCAGCAGTTACTAAGACAACTATTAACTTACCTTTCATCACAGCAGATGCAACAGGTCCTAAACACTTAGAATATGATTTAACAAGGGCTAAATTTGACCAAATTACTGAATATCTTGTAAGTAAGACAGTTGATAAAATGCGTCAAGTAATCAAAGATGCTAAACTTTCATATAGTGATATTA
>JBJEXU010000095.1:0-9837 GCA_051886095.1 Christensenellales bacterium
AGATTTCGTCATATCCTTCTTCCTCAGCAACCTTAGCAAATTCAGGATACACAACAGTACTTTGCGACTCTTCTACTGCGATTGTATTTCTAATACTTTCTAACAAATCCCCTTTTGCATAAGAGTATCCGCCACATATATCTATGTTTTTTAATTTTTCATCACTATTCTCACCTAGTAAATCATAAAATCTTTTGGCGTGTGCCATTTCATTTTTAGCGTGAGTTTTAAAAATCATTTGTAGATAATAATATCCCTCATCTAGAGCAAGTTTTGCAAGAAACTGATACTTAGCACCATCTTGACATTCACCCGCAAAAGCCTTGGCTAGATTTAGTCTTGTCTGACTATTTTCAAAATCTGTCATATGTTTAAATTTTCCCCCTTTAGAATTTCTTTATGAATTATTGACAAACATAAAAAAATTTAAACTTAAGAAATTAAAGTATATACTTTGGGTTATTGTTAAAAATTAAACATAAAGTTGAAAGTTAAATACTTTTAAAAAAGCATTGACAAAAAAAATTTTTAGGCTATACTAAAAGAGTACAATTTAATATTGCTATCAATGATGTAGGACACGAAATAATTAATATTCATAACAGAGATTTTGCAAATATTCTGAGATGCAAATTATGTAAAAATTATTTTTCCACCTATGGAGATATTTGCGAAGAGCAAAGTTATACTACTAACGCAAGACTTGTAGAACAACGAGTGGGACAAGTATACTTGTTCAACTAGAGTGGCACAGTGGGATTATACTCACCTCTAGAATTTTCTAGAGGTGTTTTTTGTTTTTATATCGCAAACTTCGTGCACATCTTAGACAAGAAATATATAACGATGTGCAAAGTTTAGCAAAAACTTTCGTACTTTTAAAAAATAAGACACACCTAGAATTTGACAATATCTTACATATATTGTCAAAAAGTAATATAAAATTGCCAAAAACACTAACAAAAGGAGATATATAAAGATGATTGACATAAATTTAATTAGAACAAATCCAGAATTAGTAAAAGCCAATATTAAGCGTAAGTTTCAAGATAGCAAACTTCCACTTGTGGACGAGATTGCAAGGCTTGACGCTGAAAACAGGCAACTAAAAAGTGAGGGTGATACACTTAGACAACAAAGAAATACCCTTAGCAATCAAATTGGTGCTTTAATGAGAGAAAAAAAGATTGAAGAAGGTAATGCTATAAAAGCAAAAGTAACCGAAATCAATGAGAGACTAAAAGACATTGAAATTAAGGAACAAGAATTATCCGCCACAATAAAAACAAAGATGATGACCATTCCTAATATTATTGATGATAGCGTTCCTACAGGAAAAGACGATAGCGAGAATGTCGAGATTGAGAAATTCGGTGAGCCATTTGTTCCCGAATACGAAATTCCATATCACGCAGATATTTTAGATAGATTTTGTGCTTTAGATAAAGAAGCATCTGGTAGAACTAGTGGTAATGGTTTCTATTATCTTATGGGTGATGGTGCTAGACTAGTTAGCGCAATGCTTGCTTATGCAAGAGACTTTATGATAGGTAAAGGTTTTACTTATTGTATTCCACCTTTTATGATAAGGGGCGATGTTGTTAATGGAGTTATGAGTTTTGCCGAAATGGACGCTATGATGTACAAGATTGAAGGTGAGGACTTATATTTAATCGGCACAAGCGAACATAGTATGATAGGAAAATTCAAAGACCAAATTATCTTAGAGAAATCTCTTCCAATCACAATGACGTCTTATAGCCCTTGCTTTAGAAAAGAAGTTGGCGCACACGGCATTGAGGAAAGAGGAATATATAGGGTTCATCAATTTGAGAAGCAAGAAATGGTTGTTCTTTGCAAACCAGAAGAGAGTATGGACTGGTATAATAAAATGTGGTCTTACACAGTAGAGTTATTCAGAAACTTAAATGTTCCCGTTAGAACACTTGAATGTTGTAGTGGCGACCTTGCCGACTTAAAAGTTAAATCTTGCGATATTGAGGCTTGGAGTCCAAGACAAAAGAAATATTATGAAGTTGGTTCTTGTTCAACTCTTGGCGATGCTCAAGCAAGAAGATTAGGAATTAGAGCAAAAGGAGATAATGGTAATTATTATTTGCATACACTTAATAACACAGTACTTGCTAGTACTAGGGCATTAATTGCTGTACTTGAAAACAATTATAATGCAGACGGAAGTGTCAATGTCCCTGAACCACTTAGAATGTATATGGGCGGACTTGAAGTTATTAAACCGGTTAAATAAGATAATTATCGGCAGCTTAATAAAAAAGTGTATTTTTATTATAAATACACTTTTTTGTTATTAAATTTCTACAAACTATGTTAAAATAACTAAAAATAACACAAAATATTCTAAGAATACTAAAACTTATTTTTCTATGTAAGGTGGTTATAAAAATGGAGAAAAATAAATTTAATAAATGGATTTTTCCATTAACTTTTGGAGCAATACTCCTACTTGGTGGAATATCTAATAGTGAATTTATAGTTAAGGCTGACACAAATAATTACAATTCAACTATTCAGTCCACAGCACTAAATGCAAGTCATACAATCATAACAATTAATGATACTGCCTTAAATACTGCTGTTAGAAACCTGCTTGGAAAAAGTACCACCGAAAAACTTTATGCTGATGATTTTCTAACAAACGTCAATTATAAGGCAACAACCACTACAGATGAAGAAAGTGGAGTTACAACCACAAGTGCTAAAAAATATCAATTAGATTTAAGCAATACTGGTGTTACTGATATTAGAGAACTGTGCAAATTTGCTTTCCCCGAGACATTACACGGAATTAATCTTAGCGGAAACGGAATATCCAATGAACATTTAGATAACATTAATACATTTATTAATGCAACCGAGTCAATGCTTATTGTTGTTGGGGAGGAAACCATAACACCACAATGCGATTTCTCTTCTATAATTAAAAAGGTTAATCTAAATAATAATAATATAGATTTAAGCAATATTTCTTCTACCCATTTAAACAATAAAAAGTTATTATTTGGTATTCAAAATTTTGGAACAATTCATAGTTCTGGCTTTATCAAAAACGGCGAAATGGAACCTATGTATTATATTAGGCAAGATGACGCAGAGTTCTTGGGCGATGAACATTATATGTCTTTCTCATTTTTATTTGAATATTCTACCGAAATAGGGTCTGTAATTAATAAAGTATATAATACTCCAACCAAATTACTTGATTTATCCGCTTACGATAGGCAAAATGGTAAAATCAATATTTCTGTAACATCACTCCCAAATTCGGAAACTGCATACTTTTCAAGTTATGAATTTAGTAGAGAATTTATTTTATTTGATGTGAGTATTGATAGCAGTTTCAGAGTCGAGCGAAAATCTTTACTTAACTTAAACATTGTTAATGGTAAACCAACGGCAGATTGTCCTCTAATTGTAGACGGATTTGGAGATAGTTTAATAATAGGATATAATAGTCCCTCAACAAACGAAATTACAACATCTGAATTTAAGAACTATGTAAATATAGACCTTACATATAATGGCAACAAAAGAACTATTCCTGTGGAATTTATAGTTGAAGATACTATAGCTCCGGTTATCAAATTAATTGGTAGCAGTTATATGTATTCTAGTAAAAATAAAGAATTTAAAGACCCTGGCTACATAGCATATGACCCCGCAACAGTTGGCGCAGATACTGGTGACGACTTAAATAGTATGGTCTCAATCAACAGCGAAGTATTAATTACTAAACTTGGTGTATATAACATTACATATTCAATATCAGATAGAGCAGGAAATACAGCATCAGTCGTTAGAAAAGTCGAAATCCAAGAAGCGGTACTAGACAGAATTAATCTTAGAACCAATACTAGCGAGTTAATAGTTGGTGAAGATATAATACTAGTTGTTCAACCAGATAGCGGAATAAATATTTCAAATTATTCAAATATAACATACTACTGGTATCTCAATGGCACATTATTTACTACAACTAAAGGAGATACAACTAGTGGCAAGAGCACAACAACAATCACTCTAACAACTGCAGGAACAAACGAAATTACAGTTAAATTAGTTGCAACTCAAAAAGTAGACAATGCAAGCATTGAGGTATTTAGTGATAAACTCTCTCTTAGAATTGAACCACAACTTAGAAATAACGATACATTGGTTCTAACGTTATCAATCGCACTTGTTTTAATTATATTAGTAATAGGTATTATCACTTTAATAAAATACAAAAACGGCAAGGGTAAAATTACTGGTAAACATAAGAACTTCCATAAAGGCAAACCTAGTAAGAAAAATGTATCTAATACATCAGGTCAGCCCGAAATTCAAGTATTCAAAGATTATAACGGCACAAATGGAGATACGTCTACTGGCGGTACATCAGGTGGCGGTAATCAAAGTTTTAGAATGCCAGAAACAAATAACCAAAATAATGGCGACGGTATGAACAAGTAAAAAATAATGCTACTAAAAAAGTAGCATTATTTTTCTTCTTTGCTCAGATAACCTTCGGGGTTATAGTAATATCTTGAGGCCAGATTATCTTCTTTAACTCTTTCTTTAAATATGTTTTTTGTTTGTTTATTAATACAAAGATTATCTTTGTTTATGCCAAATTCTGCAAGCGTTTTGTCAATAAAGCCAATACTTACTGACAAATTCTCAAACTTTTGCTCAAGTTCAGGTAGCATTGAAAGTATGTCTGTATTAATATCTTTATCTATTGTTAACTCCCTACCATCAATATAAACTTGGACATTCTCTGTGGAACCAGTGGACAAAATTCTCACATAGTCATAGATACAATCATTTATATATTCTCTACCCTCGTCTCCATCATCAAGAATGGATTTTAATATACATTTTAATCTTGTAATAGACTTTTTCTTTATATTATTTAGAACCTCACTTTGTTTAGTTCTCTTTACACCCTCTAATTCATTATCTATAAATTCCTTTAGAACAATACCTAGTTCCGCCTTAAAATAAATATCCAAAAACTCTTTAGTATTTACTCCGGAAAATTCTTCTGTACACTTGAATAATTTACTTTTTATTTTATTTTTTCTTTCTTTATCTCCCGCAAATTTAAGTAATCTTTCGTCTTCGGTTGTAAATAAATTATATAGTTTATTTAGATAATTGTAGTTATCCTCACCAACACCATTTATTTTTAAAGAGTAATTTAATTTATGCGTTAATGACTTCTTTAAATTATTCACTTCTTTCTCAAGGTCAACGCCAATGCCAACATTCTCACGCATTGAATATAGTCTATCTAATTCTTCACCACACTCAATGCCATCTTTTTCTAGTTCTTGTATTTTATCCTCTACAAGTCTTACAGCGTTTCTTTCAACTAAATATGTTAGATATTCAGTAGGTGTATACTTAGTTCCATCTTTCATAAAGATAATTTGTTTTTCTTTGGCAACTATTCCATCTCTTAAAGTTTCAAGTCCTGCAAATCTATTAATACTAGAAAGAGCCTGGCATCTAGAAGAAAAGTATGTTGCATTATTCTCTAATTGTTCCCCAAACCCAATATAATCATCTATATTGCCAAGCAATTTACTAACCGGTCCAACAACTTCAAAAATTGATTTGGTCTCAACCTTAATTTCATTAATAACATCAATTACTTTTTGTGCATATTCATAATCGGTATAAATAGTCACAGTATCGCACCTATAATCGTTATTAAGTATTTTTAAAAGTGCTGGAAACTCCTCTGTATATGCTTTGTCTAAAAATTCCTTAGCAAATTCAAGCAATTTCTCACAAGGGAGATTAATATATAATCTAACTTCATACTTAAAATTATCAAATTTTCTATTATATAGTTCATCTGTTTTTACACAAATAAAATATCTATCTTCAAGTTTATTTATATATTGAAAAAATACTGGAAGAACATCTTTATATCGACCATTTTTAACAAGTTCAAAGCACCTATTCCCACTTAAGTTAACTGGAGAAAATTCATATTCGGAAAGTATTTTAACCGCTTTAGGATTTTTGTTAGCGGTGTTTTTGTGCAAAAAATACCAATCACTATATACTCTAATTAAAAACTCATTAATATCACTTTCCTGTAATATTCCCGTCTTAAAAGCATCTTTAGTTACGAAATATGTATAAAGGTCTAGCCCTTCGGTATTGTTTTTTATTTCATCAAATGCTGTTTCCTTTGTTACAGGTTCAACACTTTTAAGCAATTCTTCTTTTGCTCTTTGTTTACTTAATTTAGACATAAAGTCCTCCATTTATAACCAACAATACTGTGTGAAAAAGAAAAACCAACTAAAAACTCTTTCGGATAGAGGTTACTCCGAAACACACTTTAGTTAGTTTTTCTCCATTTTTCATTCACCAACATATACTGGTGCTCTATCAATCTATGATAGATATTTAAATTATATTAAATATTTAAATTTTTAGCAAATAAAATCATAAGAGTTAATTATATTTCAACATAAAACTATTGTCAACACATTCACAACTTGTGCATACATTCACAACCTAATTTTTTATATATTGTTAAACTTAATTATGTATATATTAATAATTTAAGGAGAAAATAGGGTTATGAAATTACACGAGGCAGTTGGCAAGAGAATTTTAGAATTTTGTAATGAAAGAAATATTACACCAAATAAACTTTGCACTAATTCGGGTGTAATACAATCTACAGTAAACAGTATTTTTTCTGATAGAAGTCGAAACCCAAAACTTGCAACAATTCAATATTTATGCGATGGCTTAGGAATAAAGTTAAAAGACTTTTTTGATAGTCCATTGTTTGACAATTTAGAAGATTGACACAAAAAATTCCCATTTTTCAATGGGAATTTTTTATATTATAAAAGTTCATCGTCTTCAATAATTTGTGGTTGCTCTTCTATATCATCTTTCACTAAATCGTTTTCATTAACTACTGATTGTGGTTCTTCTTCAACTAATTCTTCCGCCATCTTCTCTTCGCCTTTGTCCGATTTAGTAACGGCTAGACAAACTATTTTAGAATTTTTCTTAAGGTTCATTATTTTAACACCTTTAGTATTTCTACTAATCTTGCTAATTTCACTTGCTGATACCCTAATTATAACTCCGTCATCGGCTATTAACATTACATCGTCATCTTCGGTTACTTGTTTTAGATTAACTAGTTTACCAGTTACTTCATTAAATATTCCAGCCTTAATGCCTTTGCCGTTTCTGCCCTGAACACGATATTCGTTCTCGTTTGTTCTCTTTCCATAACCATATTCGCTTACCGTTAGCATATCTGCATTAGGGACTATTACTGTCATACTAACAATCTCTTCGCCACTCGACATTTTCATAGACTTAACACCCAATGTGTCTCTACCTAATGCCCTTACCGAATGTTCGTTAAATCTTATACATTTGCCTTCGCTACTTGCTAACAAAATTTCGTCATTTGATTTTGTTAGACGAACACCAATTAAAACATCATTCTCATTTAATTTGATGGCGATTTTTCCGCCCTTTCGAATAGATGTAAATTCATCAAGCCTTGTCTTTTTAATAAGTCCTTGTTTGGTTGCCATCATTAGGTAGCCCTCATCGTCTGGCTTAACAGGAATAATGGTTGTAATTGCTTCGTCCTTATCAAGTTGAAGTAAATTTACCATTGCTCTACCTTTAGATGTTCTTGTAGCCTCTGGAACTTCGTAGGCTTTAAGTTTGTACACTCTGCCTTTAGTTGAGAAGCATAACAAATCATCGTGGCTAGAAGTTATGAAGATATCTTCTACAAAATCTTCTTCCTTGGTTTTATGTCCAACAACTCCTACTCCGCCTCTATGTTGAGCCTTGTATTCACTAACAGGCATACGCTTAATATATCCGCCGTGCGTTAATGATAATACTACAGTCTCTCTTGGAATTAAGTCACCAATATCTAGGCTAGAATAATCATAACTAATTTCAGTTTTTCTTGGTACACCGTATTTATTCTTTATTTCAATTAGGTCGCCTTTAATAATTTCAAGTATTCTTAGTTCGCTACCTAATATTTCTTTGTATTCCTTGATAAGTCTTTCAACCTCTTCAAGTTCGGCCTTTAGTTTCTCAACTTCAAGTCCTGTTAACTTCTGAAGTCTCATATCTAGAATAGCGTTTGCTTGTTTCTCATCAAGTTTAAATAGTCTTGTAAGTCTATCTACAGCGTCCTGTTTGTCTGAAGACAATTTTATTTGACGAATTACCTCGTCAATATTCTCTTGAGCAATAACAAGCCCCCTTAAGATATGTGCTCTTGCTTCTGCCTTATCAAGTTCAAACTTGGTTCGTCTAGTGATAACATCTTTTTGGAAATTTAGGTAATGTACTAATATATCTTTAAGTGGAAGAACCTTAGGTGTTCCATCTACTAGCGCCAAATTAATAGCACCAAAGGATATTTGTAATTGTGTATGTTTGAATAAATTATTAAGTACTACCTGTGCATTGGCATCGCGCTTAACATCTATTACAATACGCATACCTTC
The DNA here is from genome assembly GCA_051886095.1 of Christensenellales bacterium. Classification (GTDB taxonomy): domain Bacteria; phylum Bacillota; class Clostridia; order Christensenellales; family UBA1242; genus UBA11490. The sequence continues at coordinate 8,550 of JBJEXU010000095.1, forward strand.
TCTATCTGATTCTTCCCTTATATCTGATATACCTTCTATCCTTTTAGATTTAACCATATCGGCAATCTGCATAATAAGTTTTGCCTTATTAACTTGATAAGGTATTTCAGTTATAACTATTTTAAATCTATCGTTCTCTTCTTCTATCTCGGTTTTTGCTCTTAAAGTAAATGTACCTTTACCTGTGGTATACATTTCTTTAATGCCTTTGCTTCCAATTACAATTCCTTTAGTTGGGAAATCTGGTGCTGGAATATATTGCATTAATTCGTCAATGGTTATGTCTGGATTATCTATAAGTGCAATTACACCATTAATAACTTCACATAGGTTATGTGGTGGAACATTAGTTGCCATACCAACAGCAATACCATCGCTTCCGTTAACAAGTAGGTTTGGAAATCTACTTGGAAGAACGGTTGGTTGCATTTCTCTACCGTCAAAGTTAGGGTAAAAGTCCACAGTTTCTTGATTAATACCATTAAGCATTTCTGCTGCGATTTTGCTAAGTCTTGCCTCTGTATAACGGGCAGCCGCTGGTGGGTCACCATCTACTGAACCAAAGTTTCCGTGACCTTCAACAAGCGGACAATTAATTGTGAAATCTTGGGCTAGACGCACAAGTGCATCGTATATAGCACTATCTCCGTGTGGGTGGAATTTACCCATAACTTCACCGACAATAGTTGCCGATTTACGGAAAGGCTTATCATTATATAATCCTAAGTTATTACCCATAGCATAAATAATTCTTCTATGCACAGGTTTTAATCCGTCTCTTACATCGGGAATTGCACGGCTAACATTAACTGCCATAGCATAGGCTATAAACGATTTCTCTAGTTCCTCCTTGACCTTAATGTCTAGGATTTTACTAGCGTCAATTTTATCTAAAATCTCTTCTAATTCTCTTCTATCCATTTCTATCTCCTCTAGACTTAAATATCTAGGTCCTTAACTAGAGTTGCGTTCTCTTCAATGAATTGTCGTCTTTGTTCTACATCTTCACCCATAAGTTTTGAGAAAGTTTCGTCTGCTGCAAAAGCATCTTCCATTGTAACTCTAAGCAGTATTCTATTCTCTGGGTTCATTGTAGTCTCCCAAAGTTGTTCGGCATTCATCTCTCCCAAACCTTTGTAACGCTGGATTTCCACTTTTGGTTTGCCAATACTCTCTAATTTCTCATCAAGTTCTTGGTCGCTATAGGCATAAAGAACTTGTTTACCATTAACAATCTTATATAGTGGTGGTTGTGCGATATATACGTGGCCATTCTCAATAAGTGGTT
>JBJEXU010000096.1:0-9791 GCA_051886095.1 Christensenellales bacterium
AATAAACAACTGTATCTATTTGCATTTTAACATTATCTTTAGTGATAACTGGTTGTGGTTGGAAATCTGCTACAATTTCCTTAAGTGAAATAGGTCTACCACATCTATCAAAGAATGGTATAACCATATGTACACCAGTTTCTAAGGTCTTGTTATATTTACCTAATCTTTCAACAACAACTGCTGTTGATTGTCTTACAATTCTAATTGAAGAACATAAAATAATTAGTACTAAAATACCTAAAACTAATAAAACTATTCCAAATGCTCCCATATTATTCTCCTTTGCTTACTTTATTTTTATTGTCTACTGCCTTAACCAGTAATTTATTTCCCGATACGCCAACAACTTCTACAATCTGACCCGCTTTAATGGTTTGTCCTTGGTCGCCTACAGCACTCCATTCCAAATCTTTAACTTTAACAGTGCCAATAGTTTCAAAATCTGTTTTGCTTAAAAGCCTAAATTTTTGTCCTATTAGTGCATCAGTATTGGTTTTAGTATTTGCATTTCTAAGTAAAAATTTTTTGGTAACTTTTCTAAGTGATAAAATAAGTATTGCAGAAACAACTACAAATATTATCATTTGCCATTCAAAACCAACTAGGTTAGTTGATGCAAGTATAAATGGAATTATAGCACCCAATGTAAACCAAATGGAAATAAGTTCAGTTGTAATTATTTCAACTATAACAGTTATTACAATTACAGCAAGCCATATCCAAAACATTACATTCATATTTTGCTCTCCTTTATATGTTTATAGTTTATCATAAATAATATATTACTTCAAAATAAAATTTAGATATTTATTATAAAGATATTTTAAACTTATCAGCATATAATTTTAAAAAAAGCACTAGGGAATACTAGTGCTTTATCATTGTTAATTAGATTTGTTATCATCTTTAATTACATTACTCACATTGTTTTCTATATTTAATTTTGTTTGGCTAGTGGCTTGATTTTTTTTATTTTCCTTAATAAGTATAATTAAATGATAACCATTAACAAGTACTAGTCCAGCATTTAATATGGCTGTACTATATGCGGGTATTAATATTCCATACAAAACAAAAGTTAACGAACCTATTAAATTAAGAATACGCATAAGTATACTTCCCTTAATGGTGGTCGTTTTAAATAACATAGATGTAAGAATTAAAAGTGTTGAAACTATGCCAATGATTTCAATAATTATAGGATTCATTTTACTTACCTCAATTTAGTTTTATGTTTTATTATATAATAAAAAAATAATTATGACAAAACATTTTTTAAATTAAACTTATGTCTTTAGAAAAATTGATTTGAATATTAAAATAAATATGTTATAATCAAGTAAACTTATTTTAATATGGAGATAATTATGCCTAAAGTTTTTGGTAAAGAACACATTATTTATTTCGTTATTTCAGTTATATTAATTATTGTTGGACTAATATGTGCTAAAAAATTTGCAAAATCAGAAAAATCACAGAAAATAATTCTTAAGTCGGTTGCACTTGCCTTACTTATTGCAATTATTACTAATAGATTATCTATAGTCTTTAAAAATGATACTCATAATTGGTTACATCTTATTCCAGATAGTTTTTGCGGAATGTCTAGTTTAGTTTTATCTTTATCTGTGCTACTTGGTAAGAAAGATAATAGTGTTTTACATTTTGTTTGGTTTGTTGCATTAATAGGCGGAGTAATTACTATGTTTTATCCCGACTTTATTGGTCAGAATGCTTCAGTATTCTATTTGCCAACAATTTCTGGACTTTTACATCACACTATAGCAGTTGCCCTTGTACTTTTAGTTTTGATTTTAAATTATATTCATATCACTTATAAGAAATGGTACTGCACTATATTTGGATTTACTTGCTATTTAACACTTGGCGCTTTCCTTATATCTGTATTCCATTATGATGATGCTTTCCATATTATGTCACCATTATTATCTGGCACTCCACTTACAGTATGGGTAATTGCACCTATTTATTTAACCCTATATGCATTAACTTTAACTGCTTTTGAACTTGTCAGAAAATTCAAATCCAAGAAAACCATTTCAGAAAACAACAATAAATAAAATTCATTAAACTTTTATCTTAAGATAAAAGTTTTTTATTTTGAAATTAGAAAATTAAAAATTACAATTTTTTTTAAAAAGTATATAATAATTTATGCAATAAGGGTGCAATTTCACTTAAATTTGACAAAATGTAATTGATATGATATAATTCTTACAGGGTTAAATTATAAGTGGGAGGTAATTTTGGATAGTAAACTATACACTTTTATAAATTGCTCTGAAAATATAGCCATTTTTTCACATATAGCACCTGACGCAGATGCTTTGTGTGGTGCTTTTGCTTTTAAAAATATTATTAATAACAATTTTGATTTTAAGAATGTTGATGTATTCATAGATGGTGAAATTGGAGAACTTTATGACCCAATACTTAGAGAAGAAAAACTTAACCCTAAGCCATTTAGTTCATATGATTTAGCCGTTGTTCTTGATTGTCCTAATATTCAAAGAACGGGAAAATTTGCAGATATGATTAGAGATATACCCCTAATTGTAAATATTGACCATCACGAGTCAAATACAAGATTTGGAATTGTTAACTATGTCACATCACAGGCATCTAGCACTTGCGAGTTGATTTATCTAATTACTAAAGGACAACATTTAGATATTGATGACCAAATTGCTAAAGAATTGTATCAAGGAATAATAACCGACACAAACTGTTTTACTTCACCATATAGCACCAAGAGAACTCATCAAGTTGCAAGTGAACTTATGGGATATAATTTTGATGCAAATAAAATTAAAGAATATTATTTTAGAAATAACTCTCCAGCAAAAACCAAACTACTTGCAAATGCATTGCAGTCAATGAGATTTTATAGTGATGACAAATTAACCACTATGAAAATTACCAATGATACTTTTTCTAAGGTCAGAGCAAGTTTCGAAGACACATTGGGAATAATTGATAATGGAATAAATATTAACGGAACGGAAGTTAGTGCAATTTTAATAGAAAAAATGCCCAATCAGATATATTGTAGTTTAAGAAGTAAGGGAAATATTGATGTGGGTAAAATTGCTCGAGAATTTTATGGTGGAGGAAGCGTTAAACTCTCTGCTTTTCAGATTGAAGGAGATATAAAGGATATAGAAAAACGAGTTGTCGACATTATTACACCACAACTTGATAATCTACCAAATGACGAATCGGGAATAATATTTTAAAAGTTAAAAAATGTCACCTATAATGGCGACATTTTTTTATTTATTTCACACTAATAATATACTGGAATTCCATACATTAAAAAACCTTATAAATTTTTACAAAAATAATCGACTCTAATTTTAATGTTTTATTACTAATGTACTGCTTTTTGCTTTCTTTTTCTTTTTATTGTTTATTACTAACAAGGTTGTTGTTAGTCCTGTAATTGTACCAATTATTAATATTACTGCAATGGTTATTAATATTTTCCCTAACTTTAAAGTATTTTCCTCTACAAAAACTAATTCTTCAGAGCCTTGAAGTTGGAAAATAATTACACCATCGTTAATAGAATAATTAATCTTTTCTAGTTCTCCGCTAACTACTTTATAAATGGTTAAATTATCTTCATTAATGGAATTAGTATTCTTAATTTTTATAGTTACAGGTTCTGCAGAATAATTCTGATAATTCAATTTATAACTACTATATGATTTAACATCTTTATCTGCGATTGCATTAATAATATTTATACTAGACGAGGTATCGCTAACAATTATGTTTGTATTTGGTAGAAATTTTCCTTCCAAAGTAAGATTTAAGTCATCACTTACATAACTAGCAGTACCTGAATAAATTATAAACTCATACTTATTATTATTAATAATTTCATAATTAGAATAATTATTTAGATTAACCGTACAAGTATAAACACCCGCTAAAATACACTCGCCAGAATAAGTAACACTATAATCTAAATCTTCTCCGTTTAATATTCCTGAGAATGAAATTTCTAGATACTTTCTCTCGCCATTCGCTATTAAGTTATTAGGTTGAATAAATTCAACAAATATAGGTTTAGGTGTAATGTTGACTCTTGCAAATATTTCACTTGGTGTTTCGTAATTATTATTACTACTTGAGAAAGTACATTTAACATTATAAGTTCCGACATCTTTGCAAGGCACATTATTATCTATTTCATAACTTATACCCATTGGCAAAGTTCCGCTTAAAACTGGCAAATGTCTTTTGCCATCGTAAACAACTTCAATATTTTCAAAAGTAATATTGCTAAAATCCACTCTTGCTTTAATTATCTTGAGGTTTAAATACTCGGTATCTATTTTATAATTAGAGTTACTAAGACTTAAAATGTTAACCCTATACTCTCCTACATTTATATGATTATGTTCTTCAAGATTAACTGTCACTTCATCTTCTTCTATAACACCTTCAACAACTAATTGCAAATTAGGAACTTGCCCAGTATAAACAAAGGAGTTATTAACTAGTCCAACAGTTAATGTTTTAGGAGATATTGTAAGAGTAGAATTAATAGAACTATTACATTCATAATTAGATTTATCAAAGTCTAAATTTATAGTAATAGTATAAATTCCAACATTTGAATAACCTATATTATTTTCAACTGATAATATATCTATTTCTGTTGGTAATTCTGCGGATTTAACATCTGTATAATGTTTAACACCATCATATTCATAAGTAAAATTGCTTACTTGACTCATATAATTACTTAAGTCTATCACGCACTTATTTATAACTAAGTAATCTTTTAGTACTGTATCTGTTGTGTAAAATTTTGACAAAGAACTTAATTCAACCTCAACATAGTAACGCCCACTATTTACTGGTGCATCAATTAAAGTTTTTTCGCCATCTTCACCAACTATATAATATTTAAAATCTGCTGACACTAGAGTATCGTCTATATTTTCAATACTAACACTTTTAGCAAGTCCGTCATAACTCGCAACTAAATTAGAAAGTTTATAATTACTAGTATCTATAACTAAAGGATTGATTAACAGAATTGTTTTAATTATCTTGTTTGTACCAGAATTAAATTTATAATTTAAGTCACTTATATCTATTTGAATACTTAATTCTATTTCTTCTCCAATAACAAAATCGTCATAATCAAATAAAATTGTTGCTTCAAAATAATGTGGCATATAAGTTATAAACATATCATTTGTTAATACAAAATCAGGATAATAAGTAAATTCATATGATTTTAGTTCAATATCGTCTACAGTTACCTCTTTCTCTGTAATGTTGTAATAATATTCGCCATCTGCAATAGTAATAATATATTCATCAATTTGTTTTACTTGTGTGATTAAATATTTTCCAACATTTGTATTTGTGTTTGGAATAAATTCTATTGTAATGTTCTCTTTGGTAGACGGAACATAATAATTGTAACTTAGAATAATCTCTTCGCCAAATACAAAAGTAAATTTTGGTGGAGTAATGGTAATTAGAGTAGAAGAACTAATCTTAACTATATTGTTTTCATTGGTTAATATAATACTAAAAGAATAATAATTCTCTTCTTCTGTTACATCAACTAAAGTATTATTAAATTTAACATTATTAATAACATAATTTTCAGACTTTTCTATTTGAAAATTGCATTCTTCACCGACAACTAAAGAGCCCGAATAAGTCAAATTAACATTATCTTTCTTGAATATATCTAAAGTTGTTCTTTCTTTAAACATAAAATCAATTTCACACTCAACATATTCATATGTAGAAAGAGGATATTCTATAATTGGTCGCATATAATAATTATTTGAAAACAAATTTTCATTAACAGTTAGGTCTCCATCAATACTAGTTGAATAAAGTTCGCAACCTGTTGGAATATCTACAAATACAGCATAATTACTACCACTAGGATAGGTAAAATGTTTGGTAGTAATTGGACTTGCATTACCAAATATGTAAGTATTAATTGTTAAATCTATCATATTGGTATCAGTTAGTAAAATATAATTTGTTTTAGATGTATTACAATAATAATTGTTCAAAATCATTGAAGGATTTGGACATTTGAAAATTGGATATTCTTCATTTGCTATGTAACTTTGTAGTAATTTGTTACCGGTACAATAATTTCCAGCATATTCAAGGCCTTGCTTGGTTGTAAGTGTGTACTTAGTTAAAATTATATCTCCTTGATTAAGAGTTTCGTTTTCTTGATTAGTTACATTGCAACCATCTCCAACATAGTCTAGAAATAAAGCATTATCACTAGTATTTAATACAAAATTACTAATTAACTTATTTGCAAAAACATTGTCGCCATTACCTTTAACAACAACTTTTCCATCAAATTCATTCTCAATAGTAACTCTGATTGGAGAATTAATATAGGTGTTCTCAAATACAGTGATATATCCCGAACCTAAAGTTAATTTAGGAATGACACCAGAATATAATCTAAATGAATTTTCTTCGGAAGAGTTATTATAAATAGTTGTAGTAATATTGTTGACAAAAGTAACATTTCTTATTTCAATACAACCTTCATTATATATACCATACTTGGCCACTATGCTGGTTGAAAAAATAACAGAATTAAGAATTAATTTGCCACCAGATTTAACATAGAAAATTCTATTTATATCTTCTGCACCACTTCCACTTATATTTGAATTATTAATAGTTAGTGTTGCACCATTTTCAATTACATAACCATCTGAATTAAGTACATCAAGTACAATATCATCCTCTATAGTAGTATCTTCAGTAATGGAAATAGTAGTAGAATTTGTAATTGTTTCTGCCGAAATAATTACTGGCTTAGGTGAAATGATACATAGTCCTATAGCCAAAATAAACAAATAATTAATCAATCTTTTCATCTTTAGTAAACCTTAAAAAAAACCTAAATATAGCAATTAATTAATCTATAATATTTAGGTTTATATATTTTTTATTTTTTGTATATTACAAAAATAACGATTTAAATTATATCAAATTTATTTTTATATGTCACTTAAATTAACATAATTTGTCGACAATTTTATACAATCTATTTTAGTTTTTGCTTTATTTCAAAAAAATCTTCCCACGCATTATTTATATATTTTTTATAATTTTTTATTGTTACCTCATTTGGCTTTATTTTAAATAAATCCTCCCAAGAAATTGGCATTGATATTGGGGCACCATCTCTTGCTCTAATAGAATATGGTGCAACGCAAGTAGAACCTCTGTTATTTCGTAAATAATCTATAAATATTTTACCCTTTCTCTTTTCTTTTTTTAGATTCGTTGTGAAATCTTCTTTCCAGTTATTTTCTACAATTAGTGCTATTTGCTTAGAAAAATCATAGAAACTAGCATAGTCTTTGGAACTTGCAAACGGAACTACAATGTGATAACCCTTACCACCACTTGTTTTAAGATAAGATTTTAAATTCAACTTATCTAGCACAGATTTGACTTTTAAAACGGACTTTCTAAGTTTATTTAGGCTTAAATTTTCATCAGGGTCTAAATCAAAAACCATAAAGTTTGGGTTTTCTAAATTTTTAATATTGCTTCCCCATATGTGAAATTCAATAGTTCCCATTTGAGCCTGATATATTAGTTCATAATTTTTACTTATATAGAAATATTCTTCTTTGCCTTCTAAATATATTTGAACCATTCCTTTATCATTAGTGGGGTGTTTTTTAAAAAATTTTTCGCCATCTATCCCTTCGTGACATCTTATAACACTAAGAAGCCTATTCTTTATATATGGAAGCATTAAATTACTGACTTCAATGTAATAATTAATTATATCAATTTTTCTAAGTTTATCTTTAGGAAATAATATTTTGTCAGGATTAGTTATTTTAATCTCTTTCATTCTTTTATCTCCAAAGTAATTTCTTTAGGCTTTTTGTCGTTTCGTAGTCCAATAAAACTCGGCTGTCTTAGTAATCTATCTTTTGTAAGTTCAGCATATTGTATTTCGGCTACAAATTTAGGTGTGAGCCAAGTTACATTCTTTTCTTTTATTTCATTACTTAAAGGGCTAGTTTTTCGTATGTGATTTTGAAAAATTGAGTGTAATTCCTTTCTGAGACTTTCTGTAAATCCCGTTCCAACTTTGCCTATAAAAGTTAACTTATTATCTTTATAATAACCCAATAACAAAGCGCTAAGTAATTCGTTTTTGCTAGTTGTTGTGTAGCCAATTATAACAAATTCTTGTCTTAAATAGCATTTAATTTTAAGCCAATCGTCATTGCGTTGACCTGAGTATTTAGAAGATATTTTCTTAGCAACCACTCCTTCCAAATTATTAGTTTTTGCAAAGTCAAAAGTTTCTTTGCCTTGTTCAAAGTGTTTGGAATACATAAGAATTTTATTTGCTCTAAATAACAATCTTTCTAATTTTCCTTTTCTTTCTAGCAAACTATAATCTCTTAAATCTTCTCCATTAAGTGCAAGCAAGTCAAAAATGATATAATACATATTCCCTTTGTTGGACTTTATGCTTTGTTGTAATAAACCAAAATCACTTTTGCCATTATTATCAAAGACAACAACTTCTCCATCAACTATGAAGTTATCTTGTTTGATTTCTTTTAGAGCATCAACAATAGTTCCAAATTTTTTTGTATAATCAACCCCATTTCTAGATAAAATTTTCACCTTTCCATTTTCTACAAAACTCACCATTCTGTATCCGTCATATTTAATCTCAAAAATCCAGTCTTTTCCTTTAGGAATTTTATTAGATAAAGTGGCTAGTTGGGGAGAACAGGTGGAGAAGGGGAGTTTATTTACTTTAGATTTTTTAGTTTGTACGAAATCGTCATTAAGTTTAACTATTAACCAATTATTGTCATCAGTTTTAATAAGTGACCAACCACCTTTTAATTTTTTACCGTTAAGAACGATTTTTATGTGTCCCTTTCGCAGTCCCTTTTCCATATCTTCGATAGGCAAGTACTCACCACTATCAAATATTTCTACTGTACCTGCTCCGTAATTCCCCTTAGGGATAATTCCTTCAAAATTTATATAATCTAACGGGTGGTCTTCTACCATTACAGCAAGTCGCTTGTCTTTGGGACTTGTCGATAGTCCTTTAGGAACAGCCCAACTAAGTAGTACTCCATTATATTCAAGACGAAAATCATAATGCTTGGCTCTTGCTTCGTGATATTGAATTACGAATTTTTTTGTTTTGGGGGAGGTTTTATTTATTTCACCTTTTGGCTCACTTGTTTTATTAAAATTTCTTTTTGAATTATACTCTTTTAAACTCATTATTGTGCCTTTCTTTTTCTACTTGTAGAATTATTTGTAACTAAACTCATTTGCAAAGCCTCCATAAGATTAATAATTTTAGCAGGCTCTTTCTCGTCTTTTGCTTCAATTATTTCATTGCCTGCAATCTTGCGTTTTATGGCTTTTTGAAGTTTGTTAAAATATTCATCTTTATATTTCTCTGGTTCAAAAGGTGAAGTCATTTGATTAATTAAATTTTTAGCAAGGTCAAGTTCTTGCTTGGTTGGCTTACTTTTCTCAACCACAGGTGCTTCTTGTATTTCATTATGGAAAAATAAAGTATTGGCTATCATCTTCCCGTTTTTGGCTCTTAAAAGTAATAGAGTTTCTTTAGTTCCAAGTACAGTTTTCGCAATGCCTGCCTTTTTCTCACTTTCCATTGCTTTTAGTAAAACTTGATAAGCCTTATTTTGAAAGCCGCAGAGCTGAACTTGAAGTAGCTT
>JBJEXU010000097.1:0-9729 GCA_051886095.1 Christensenellales bacterium
TGCATACATAGAAATTTCGCCTTCGCCTCTTGTAAATGAAATTGCTCTACTTGTCATTCCAAGGTCATTAATTACATATGCTGTATAATCTCCCGGTTGAGAAATTATTTGACCAGATGTAACTCTTGAAGTTGTAGTCTTAATTGTTCCATTGTCATTATAAGTTCTAGTTAGTATTATTCTTGAATTTAAGTCAAATCTTTCTGAATATGAAACAGAATTTTTCCAAGTAGTTACAAGTTCAAAGTCTTCAGTTAAGTTTAAATGTTCACTTGTGTCTAAAGTATTTCCACTAAGATTTCTAATGCTAACATCTTGAACAGCAGTATATAAGGCAATCTTTTTATCATAAACGAAAATGTCTTTATTTGTTAGTTCGTCACCCCAAGTATAATTATCTGAAGTACTTGCAAGTATTGTCTTTATATGATATTTAGATAAATCAGTTGTTCCAGATGGTGTAGAGTTGTCTTTGACACCGTGGAAAGTGATTGTGGTTATATTACCTGATGTAATTATTGTAATACCATAATATCTACTTAATGCATCTTCAGAATAACCAAGGCTACTATTGTAAATTATCTCATTCTTGGCATCATCAACTATTACATATTCAGAAAATTCATTAAGATATTTTCCAACAAATTTAATATATACATTATAAACCGAACTGTCATAAGTGTATTCAATCTGATTAGCCGAATAGGTATAACCATCTGATAAAGTGACTTTATCGCCACCATAAGATAGACTACCGCCGGTCTGAGAAGAACTAATACCATACTCGTGGAAGAACTCATTAACTCTATTAAAGTTATCTGTGAACACGAATTTATATACTCCTCGTGTAAATAAATAATCAATAGGATTTTTTAATTCTTCTTCTGATAAATCAAATATTTTTGGATTAGAACTATTATCTACATTAATTTGTGTCCAAACTTTGTTAAATTTATATACAGTAATATCTGTTAAATATGTTGAGCCTTTCTGACCTTCTAGCCTCATTGTGAAGTTGGTATTATTATCAATAAAGATAGGGGATAGTACACTTCCTGCAACTACATAATTAATTTCATAATTATATAGAATTTTCATATCTTTAACACTTATACCAATTCTATCAACGATGTCAATCTTAACATTATAACCATACTCGGAATAATAAGAATGTGTTTTGTCATTGATTAAACTATAATAATAATCAAGAATATAATTAATGGCTTCTACAAATGTGTCGGTATTTGCATAACCATCTTTATCCTTGCTTCCAACATTATATTGCCACATTATTGTATTTGTAGTTCTATTAGTGACAGTTACCATAAGAGTAATAGGGTCTAGAATTATGTCAATTAAATGGGTAATTTTGTTAGTAGAGATTTCAATGTTAGCTCTTAAGAAGTTGTCCTTAAGTTGAATTTTTGTAAATTTAAGTTCCATACCTTTTGATTCAACAAAAGGATTATTTCCATAAAGAATTGTAACGGTTTCTTCACTAGCTATATTACTATTCTTCTGATAAGTATACACAACTTTACTACTTGATTGCTCTGGAATATAGATTGCATAAACTCTATAGTTGCCAGTTTCATCTGCTTCAATTATTTCATAATAATTATTTTCTTTGAAAATTCCACGATTTTTCAAATAATATGCACTTATGCTATTGTCATCATTTCCATCAAGAGTGAATTGAATATGATAATATTTGTTTTCTTCAAGTGTTGAATTTGTAGGGAAAGTATCATTAGTAATAACAGTAGCATTACTTGGTGTAAATTGAGGGTGACCTTGTAAATATACTGCATTGTAATATGCCTTATAATCATCTGGAGTAACAGAGAATTTGTAATTATCTTTGTTAACAAGTCTAATATACAAACTTTTGTTATTATCTAGATTATCAATACTTTCAAATGCAAAACCTGTAGTCTCTCTGCAATCTAATGCAAAGAAATAATTTTCCAAATCACTTCTATAGAAATCTTGTGCTTTATCAAGTGTAAAATTATAAACTGACTGATATTTATTAAATACATCTTCATAATTAGATGTAGTAACTTTTGTGTCAATAGTGTTATAAGTGTATTTATCTAAAGCCATTAACTTAGTTAAGTTGTACATAGGTTTAATTCTATCTACAATAATCTCATAGGTTGTTTTATAAAAAGATAAAGGATTACCTAAACTATCTTCACCAATATAATCGTTTGCATTACCTACATAATTTATTTGAATATAATAGGTTTCTTTATCAATATTATCTTTGGCATCTAACAATCTAAATTCGGAATATAAATCTTTCTCGTCATCATCTAGAATTTCATCTAAGTTATTATCAAATATAATAATTGCATAATAAATTGTTCCATTAATCTCATTCTGTACAAATGCTTTCTTTTGTCTAGATGCACTTACTAGGGTAGTGTCTATGTTATTTCCATCAACTCTGTTAAATATTAAATTTGCTTGTTCGGTAGCACCTTTGTAAATTTTAATATTATTTGGGTCAATTTGTGCCTGATATTCATCTTTAGTAATACTGAAAGTAAATATCATTGTTTCATTATTTGTGCTATATAATTTAACATAATCACCATTGACACTGTGTTCAATGCTTTGTTCACTATCGGAAAGTGGCTCTAATTGTCCTTCTTGTAAGTATTTACTCAAAATTGCGTATGTGCCATTTTCGATTGGGATACTAGGGTTAGACGAAATTTCACTATTATTATCGTAATCGTGTCTACCATAATATTTACCATATAAATCGCCTTCTGGAGCATCGTGAGTTATATCAAATGTAATTTTTAAATTATTAGCAAGATAATTACTATCCGAAATTGTTTGGTCATCGTTAAATTTTACATATCCTGCTTGGTCATTAATATTAATTAAATAGTAATTTGAACCAGTATCATAGAAGAAATCAAAAACATTACTTCTTGTTTTAGAGTCAACCATTGGTGTGCCTTTTAAGTATGCTGACATTGCAGATTGTGAGTAATAATTATCTCTTTCGTTAATTATAACTGTACCGGTTGTGTTGTTACCGCCAACTCTTAAATCTAATTCAACTTTATAAACATTTGAACTAAATTTCCTTGTGTTAAATAAAGTGTTGCTTAATATTGTTTTTAAGTTATTCTTTTCTTCAGTAGTTAAGTCTGTATTGTTTACAACTGTTTTAAAGATTTCTTCATTTTGACTTACGAAATCTACAAAATTATGTTTGTCATAAGACATTGTAAATTCAACTTGAATTTTGTTTGTATTGAATAATTCGCTACTTACATAGTTTGCATTACTATTATTAGAAGTTACTGAAGATTGATTGTTTTGAATGGTTTTTGCATTAATTTCTTTTTGATAATTGGTATCTAAATAATTGCTACCTAAAGTAAATCCAATATTAGAACCTATATTATATAATTTACTTGCGACACTACTACTAGTTGTTATATTAATTATACCACTTCGGTCAATATAATAAACTCTATATATAATTCTACTATCTGTACCTAATACTGATTGGTCTATATTTTCATCTGTATAAGTTCTTTTAAAGATATAAAGACCTTCATCTGTAACAACTTTTTGTCTATTAGTATCAGTTGTTGTATTAAGTGCAAGACTATATTTTCTAGTTTGGTCGTTATTTAAGTATGAATATCCTTCGCTATAAATATCTAGAGGCTCTCCATTAGTGTCTGCAACTACAGCACTTCCTTCAAGACTATAAGGATAAGAATACTTAGGGTATTCGTTGCCATCTTCATCAGTTAATTGAACTTTAACTACTTTAGTTACTCCCGCCTGAGTTTTGTGTTCTAAGGTAATTTGAAGGTGTATCTCGTTATTATTAGTAATAGAAGGTGTATTTGTACTATTTAATAATTCAATATTAGTTACATTATAATCAATATATAAACTTGCATCGTATGCATAATATTTGCTAGTAACTGTATAATCTGGAATTGCTTCGTCAACTGTTGAATTTAGCGAACTTATAAATAATTTAGATGCAGAATAGGTGGTTTCGTCAATAATCAAAGGTTGAGCATTGTTTAAATTATCTGAGTAATCAAATAATCCATAAGCCATCGTTTGTGTTTTGTCAAGGTTCATCCAAATTAATCCAGATGTTTTGTTGTTAAGTTTATCATAAACACTATAAATATATTGACCTTCACCAATCGCACCTAAAATAGTAGCAGTAGAATTTTTAGTGCTATCAGTATAATAAGTTATGGTTATATATCTTGACACAGCCTGATTATTATAGTCAAGCAAAGACGAAATAGTATATCCATTGCTTACAACTTCATATCTAGATTTAACAACCTTACCATAACTATCAACTACTACCTTACCATTACTAGAGAAGGTTGGAAGAGTTACATAATTAACACCATCTTCAGTTTCGATAGGATTAGTAGGGAAGAAATAGTATTCTGTGGTTTCAGTTATTTCTTTAGTATTTCCATATTCATAATCTTTGATTGTTGTATTAGTAACTGGCACTAAAATGTAATAATCATCACCGATTTTCTCAACTTTAAGGTCATTGAAGTAAGAATTTGTATTAATATATCTTAAGATTAAATTTAATTTTTTATCAGTTTCATCAGTTTCTTTGCTGTAATTATCTACTTTAGTATTTAAATTATCAATTACTAACTCAGAAGAGGTAGAAACCTTAATTGCTTTGTAATCTCCCCAAACAACTCTAGTAGTATCATTTATAACGTGATTAACTTTGTCAGGTTCAGGGGAAATTAAGAATCTTGGTTCAGTATTATCGTAGAATACAACATATCTACAAGTATTTCCTGCTTCATCTTCAAGTCTAAATAGGAAAAGACTGCTATTATTGGAAGTCAATAAATTATTACTTTCTACATTATAATAATCACTTAGATGATTGTAATTATATACATAAGGAGTGCCTGTAGAAATTTTGTCTCCATTTACATTGAATTTGGTTGTAATACCATATCCGTCTGAGGCGCTAACAATATTGTCATAGTCTTTGGTGCTTATAAAATCGATTTTGTCATAGTAAACAAATATTCCTGCTCCGCTTTCTTTTGGATTAAAACGGAATGTAAAGTCAGAATTAATGATTTGAGAATTTCCGAATTGTTCACCTTTGCTTACAGAATAACTACCATTATTATTTTTAACAACTGCTAGTATATTAAGTCCAGAAATATTTTGTTTATCAATGATAAATTCTTCGGTAAATGTGGATTTTCCATTTGCGTTATAGTGCATTATTACTTTGTATTTACCATTTAAATTATAACTACTATCAGCACCACTCTTTAATTTTAAATCTACATAATAGAAATCTCTTTCTGTTCCGTTGATTTCTTTTCTATAAATATCCATTTCAGAAATACTATTAACATAACTAGAATTGCCTATTGTAGTTGTAATAGTTTTTTGTCTATAAATACTTACAAAGTTATATGCTGAATTGGTTGCATTGTAGTATGACTTATTAATTTCAACATAGATATCGTTTTTAAAGTAAGTAGGAACTTCCCAACTAAGCCTTACATTTTTATTAGTATAAGTATTAAGACCTAAGGATTCATATTCACCATTTTCATTTTCTACTTCAATATTAAGAGTAGGGGAACTATTATCAATTATAAAAGTAAATACTTGATAATAAATATTACTTGAAACATTATTTGGAAGATTATCATAGGTGTAGAAAACAACTATTTCATATAATCCATCAAATTGGCAATAAGTATCTTTGGTATAAGTGGATATAATGGCAGTATTGCTATCATATAAAATGTTACCATCATTATCAAAACTATAATCTGTATATCTATAAATATAAGACATAGATTTCTTTGAGTTGTAGGCAAGTGTGGAAAAGTTATTCCATAGGATTGGTGTAACATCTGTAATAATAATATTATTTTTATTTAGAAGACTAGCCACGTTACCTTTGAAAATTGAGGCATTAGCAGTAGTAGAAGTAAAACTTGTACTTGCATTATTTTTACTAATGTAAAGTTTTGTTACATCAGAAGCATAATTAAGATTTAATCTACTATCAACTTGTTCAAGTTTAGCATAACCACTATCGGTATAACTATCAACTTTATTAAAGTATGTTATAGAACCATAAATGTGTAATTTGTTTTCGCCTTGCTTAGTTTCTTCTACTGAAGTAGATTTTGTTGTTTGCTGATATTCAGAACCTTCTTCTGTGATTTTATGATATTGTTCAATAGCAACTAGTATATCTTTAAATTGTTTCCAATTATTAGTATCGGGAATATTGGTAGAATCAAAGTCTAATGTATAAGTATATGTTGTGATTGTAGTATTGTATGTTCTATAGCCAGATTTGTTGTTTATTTGTGTATTCTGAATTGTTGTTTCAGTCTTAGTGCTTAAAGTTCCAAATTTATATAATACACTTAATTTATATCTGCCAGAAACGTTGTCTACCTTAAATATTGTTTCAACTTGAGTGTCGTTTCCATCATTTGAGAATGGGGAAATTGTGTAGGAAACATTTAAGGAATATTCGGTTGGATTGTTGTTTATTTGTATTGTTTCTTTAGTTGGGCTATAAGTAAATGTAATTCCATTCAAAGTAATTTGATTGGCTATCTCTTCACCAATAAATCCTGACATAATAGCATATAAAGTTTCTGTGTTTTCATTGTCAAAAATCGTGTTAGAAGTTGTGTCGGTTATTGGTGTAGCAAAATCTGTAGGGGTGGTGTAATTAGTACTATTAGAATAATAAATATTACTGGTTTCTTTGTTGGTTGAATTAATGTAATATTTATTATTTTCACTTGGACATACATACGAATAAGTAATATTATATATACCCAATTCGTTTAGTTTTAATTGATAAGTATAGTTTAAATCTATTTCGCTAGGATATAATAAGTAATTTAATAATTTAAGATTAACATCACTGCCAAGAGATAAGATTGGGAACTTATTGATAATTGTGAAGACAATAGAAGTAATAGTGTTATTAGTATCAACAACATACTTAATTGTAATATTAGTATCAATTGGGTCTTTTATTATATTTTCGCCAACAGTTTCTGTACTTAGGATTATATCTATTTCTGCATTGTCATTTTTTGCGTCTATATAAGATTTCTTTAATGTATAAACCTTTTTCCCGTCTACATCATCTGGATTTGGTAGTGTGTATTTAGTTGTATTATTAGAAATTTCAGTATCTGAGCTTACTTCAAGTGTGTTTTTATTTAATATTATTCCTGATGTAATGTTACTTATTAACTCTTCGGTAGTTGGGGCAGAACCAAGTGTAGCAATTTTTGAAGGCGTGCCATTATTATGAGTGATTGTATATTCATTATCTGCACTTACTGAAATGCTATAAGTATCAACTAGTTCGTCAACATTTGCGATTAAATTATTTTCGCTATCAAATAATTTGGTTTCGTCAACAATATATTTTACATCTGTAAAAATTAATTGGCAATTATTAAAACTTGTACTTCTAAAATTATAAGTGTTAAATTCATCGCTGGTCACACTTCTTATAGTAGTTATTTTGTATTCAAAATCTAGCCTTCCATTATTAACAGCATCAAGGAATGCTGAATATGATGTAGGTACGGCAGTGGCACCAGAAGGATTAGTAACTGACAAGTATAAGTATTCAACCAATGTTTTATTGTCATTATAATTTGTAAGAATATAAACTTCCTTAACGACTTTATTGCCGTTATAATAAGTTATAATTCCAAGAGGAAATTTTCTTCCTTCTCTCTCATCGATTGTATAAGTTTTATTTACAAAATTTGAAGTAATGGTTTGTGAACTTGTGGAAATCTTATTATTTGCTCTTGAATAAGCAAGATTGTATTTAGTTGGGTCATATTCTATATAAGGATTATCCTTAGTGAAATGATAGAAATATTCGTTAGTCCCATTTGGGGTTAAATTATCAGCAAGTATCTCGGCGTTATTTATAGTTGGATAATTAGAATATTCCGTACCATCTAAAAGATAAAAACTATATGTAAATTCTTGTTCGGTGTCGGAAACAGGTTGTAAATTATTGTTTTTATCATATTGATATCTAATAAAGTAGAAAGTTATATCATATCTACCTTGTTGATTTTCAATATTATAAGTTGTACTACCAATTTCATTTGTTTCATAACCTTGTAAATTTTTTAAATCAAAATATTGATTCCAATAATAAGCATTAAGAGAATTGTCTTTATCTATTGCTGATATTTCAGGTGTGTTTAATGCTAAATCATGTACTCTTCCTTCTGAATATAATTTTCCTTCAACCCTAAGACTCGCTAGGGGAGTAGTTGTATATTCATCTATGTAAGGACTGCCAAAAGATAGATAGAAATTCTCAACATTGAATGTATCGTTAGTGGATAGATTATAATTATTAATAAGAACATAATCACCATTATCAATGTTATCATAGAACACTTTTTCTTTTTCACCATTTGCATTGTCAAAATAATTTATACCATAAGGAATGTAACCATAATTTCTATCATAAGTTAACTCACCATTATCAAATGCAGTGTACAAAATTTGTTCTATATAACTAGATGTACCTGATATATTAGAAACTATCTCTGTATTTGTGCCATAGTATAGTTGTGTGTCAGTATATGGATTGTAATTATATTGATATGTATAAAATTCAGGGGCTACAGACCCGCTTCCTTTCTGTTCGTTTAGTAATACTTTATTAATTCCATTAGCACTACGGGCCTTTGTTTTAGCAGAAACGAAGTGAATATTATATTCATTAATATCGCTTTGTGTGATACTAGCATTGGCTTTTATACTAGGCATTAAAAAACATACACTCAAAAAAAGAGTGGCAAGTATTAATGTAATGCTTGTAATCCAATTATTTAAAATGCTGTTCCAATTTCTCTTTTTAAATTCCATTAGTTTTTCTCCATTTTCCAAATAATTTCAAAGTATTGAAAATTATTACAAATTTCTACAAATTAATTTTAGCACAAACTATCAATCTGACCAAATAAATTTAAGTACATATTATATAAAATATCTAATTACTTATTATTTTATATATAAAACAAAAAGATATTCAAAGGCTAAGTTTTTTGTAAAAAGAAATGTTATTTTTATTTAATAATCTTTCTAGAGTTGAATTTAATATAGAGAGAAGAATTATTAAAATATTTTGTAAAAAAGTGTTGACATACCGCTAAAATTCTATTATACTACATTTGTTGAATTTAATATGTGGTCCCATGGTCAAGCGGTTAAGACATCGCCCTTTCACGGCGGTAACAGGGGTTCGATTCCCCTTGGGACTACCAAAAATACCACACTAAAGTGTGGTTTTTTTATTCCCAAGGGGAAAACACTATCGTGTAAGTTTTTTACAAAAACTATCGAACCCCTTGGACGGGGTCCGACTCCTGTCGGAGCCAGACCGCAACGAAGTTGCTCCCGCTTAGGTGCTACAAAATTGCCACAGGCAACTTTGTTTAACGCACACGCCCCTTGGGACTACCAAAAATACCATACTAAAGTGTGGTTTTTCCACTAAAGTTTTAAGTTTTTACTTTTGGTTCATTTACTAAATTACTTGAAAAATAGGCTTAATTGTGATATAATAAATAATAATGAGGTGTTAAATGCAAAAAGGATTAACTGAAATATCAACATTAGTTATGAATTTAGATGTTG
>JBJEXU010000098.1:0-2594 GCA_051886095.1 Christensenellales bacterium
TATGACTATTTAGAAATACACGATTCAGAAACTCTTGTAAATAATCTTCGTACTCAATTAGAATTATTAAATGATTATAAATTTAGTGATAGTGAATGGACTAGATTCTTTAATAACAATATTGCTAATAATAATGATGGTATTGTAGAAAAAACCAGAAAAATACAAGAAGATCATATTCAAGTATTAAAGAAAGATGATGGAACAAGTAAAAATATTTATTTATTAGATAAAAAGAATATTCATAATAATAAATTACAAGTAATAAATCAATATGTAGAAAATGATGGTAATTATGATAATAGATATGATGTTTCTATATTAGTTAATGGACTACCCCTTGTTCATATAGAGTTAAAAAGGAGAGGAGTCGCACTAAAAGAAGCATTTAACCAAATAAATAGATACCAAAGAGATTCTTTCTGGGCAGGTAGTGGTCTATATGAATATGTACAAATATTTGTAATATCTAATGGAACAAATACAAAATACTATTCAAACACTACAAGAGAAAGCCATATAAAAGAACAATCTCAAACAAGAAATAAAAGTAAAAAAACAAGTAATAGTTTTGAGTTTACTTCTTATTGGGCAGACGCTAGTAATAAAGTAATATCTGATTTAGTTGATTTTACAAGAACATTTTTCTCAAAACATACTCTTTTAAATATATTAACTAAATATTGCGTATTTACTTCTGAAGATTTATTACTTGTAATGCGTCCTTATCAAATTGTTGCTACTGAAAGAATACTAAATAAAATAGAAGTTTCTACAAATTATAAAAAGATGGGAACTATTGAAGCCGGTGGATATATTTGGCATACAACAGGTTCTGGAAAAACACTTACTTCTTTCAAGACTGCACAACTTGCTAGTAATTTAGAATATATAGATAAGGTATTGTTTGTTGTTGATAGAAAAGATTTAGATTATCAAACAATGAAAGAATATGATAGATTTGAAAAGGGTGCAGCAAACGGAAATAGAAATACGAGAATATTACAAAAACAACTTGAAGATTCTAATACTAGAATAATTGTTACAACAATTCAAAAATTAAGCGAATTTGTAAAAAGAAATGCAACACATCCAGCATTTCTAAAACATTTAGTTTTAATATTTGATGAGTGTCATAGATCTCAATTTGGAGATATGCACAAGTTAATAGTAAGTAATTTTAAAAACTATCATTTGTTTGGATTTACTGGTACTCCTATATTTGCAAAAAATGCAACAAATAAATCAAATCCAGATTTTTGCACAACAGAACAAGCCTTTGGAGATAAACTACATACATATACTATTGTTGACGCCATAAACGATGGAAATGTTCTTCCTTTTAGAATTGACTATGTTAATACTATTAAGAAAAAAGAAGATATGACTGATAAAGAAGTTCAAGCAATAAATACTGAAGAAGCATTATCATCTCACGAAAGAGTTAGTAAAATAGTTGAATATATTATTGAACATTTTGACCAAAAAACAAAAAGAAATTCATTTTATGATTTAAAAGGACAAAGAGTAAATGGATTTAACTCAATGTTTGCTGTTTCATCAATACCTATGGCAAAAAAATATTATTTAGAATTTAAAAAGCAACTAGAAGAAAAAAACAAAGATTTAACTATTGCTACAATATATTCTTTTGCAGCAAACGATGAAGATACATCAGATGGAATATTAGATGATGAAGGAGTTGAACCAGATTTATTAGACCAAAGTTCAAGAGAGTTTTTAGATTTTGCAATTAAAGAATATAATAAGAAATTTAAAACTAATTTTTCATCAGAGGGTAATGGATTTCAAGATTATTACAAAGACTTATCAGACAAAGTAAAACATAGAGAAATTGATTTATTGATAGTAGTAAATATGTTTCTTACAGGTTTTGATGCTACAACATTAAATACTTTATGGGTAGATAAAAACTTAAAACAACACGGACTAATACAAGCATATTCAAGAACTAATAGAATATTAAATTCTGTTAAATCTTATGGTAATATTGTTTGTTTTAGAGATTTGCAACAGGAAACAAATGATGCTATTGCACTATTTGGAGATAAAAATGCAACAGGTATAGTATTACTAAAATCTTATGAAGATTATTATTATGGATATGAAGATGATAAAGGCAAAAAGCAAATGGGTTATGAAGAAAGAATTGCTTTATTATTACAAAAATATCCATTAGGACAACAAATAATTGGGGAACAAGCTAAAAAAGAATTTATTGTTTCTATGGGAAATATATTAAGATTAAGAAATATTTTATCTTCTTTTGATAAATTTAAAGGAAACGAAATACTATCTGAAAGAGATTTTCAAGATTACATTGGAACTTATACAGATATGTATGAAGAATTTAAACCAAAACCCGGAGATAGCGAAAGTATAAAAGATGATTTAGTATTTGAAATGGAACTTGTAAAACAGGTTGAAGTTAATATTGATTATATATTAATGTTAGTTGCAAAATATCATCAATCTAATTGTACCGATAAAGAAATTTTAGGTTCAATAGACAAAGCAATTAAATCAAGTTTAGCATTGCGTTCAAAGAAAGATTTAATTGATAACTTTATTTC
>JBJEXU010000099.1:0-9717 GCA_051886095.1 Christensenellales bacterium
CTTGTTCATTTTCCCCTATCAATCTTGTAGTTAACGGAATAGACTTTGGTGGTGAAGGTTTTGCTTCAGCATCTACTCCTTCAGCATAAAATTAAGGTAAATATATATGAAAAATAAATCCTTAGAAGATAATATTGCTAGCAAGGTAAAGGAACTACTTAGTAAGGAGCAGAAACGAAACTCTCAATGCAATTATTGTGGTAGTTTAGTAACTGAGAATCAAAACACTTGTCCAAATTGCGGGGCACATATTAATAAATAAAGATAATAAACTTAAAGATATAGGTTAATTACCTATATCTTTTTATTTTCAAATAAGTTTATCATTTATAAAATTTTTGTTTTTAAATAAAATAACTACATATTTTCAATGCTACTTTAAATAACCGACATTAAGCATCAACTTTTATAGGAAATAATTGGTAATTAGTCTTATGAATAATTTATTCCCAAGTACAAAATATAGTTGTAAGAGGGAAATTATTATGGCAACAAAAACAGTTAAACATACAAACAAATCAAAAAACGCACGCCGAACATTAGGCACTTTATTTATAACTTTGCTTAGTATTGGAATTACTGCAATTATTTCAGTAGGCGCTACACTTGCTTACTTTGCAGGTTCAACAACCGCAAACAAAGCACTATATATGGGAGGCCCAGTATATGTAGAAATTACTGGCAGAAATAATGACTTTTTAGCAGGTAACGGAAATCTTGATATTGCCGCATTCGTTGGTCGTACTACAGGAACTGCAGGAACAATCAATAATACAGTTTTACTACCAGGTCAAAAAGTAGAAATTCACTCTTCAGCAAGGGTTTACTCAACTACCGAGACATCAACCATTGCAGACAATCCAATTCCAGATAATAGTACTGGTGCAAATACTGGAAATATTGGTAATGCCTATACCGATGCTGAAGGAAATGCATATTATTACAACCAGGAAGGTAGAGTAACAACCACTACTACCAGTATCCTTAGAGCAAGATTTGGTATTGATATTGAATTTGACCCATCGGTTGGTTTTAATAACTTTACTGGTACAACTTATTCAACTAACTATCCTGTACAAAGTCAACAGACTTTCATAAGAGAAGTAACTAACGACACTACCGAAGAAGTTACAGGCTTTGAAGGTGCAATATATACTACTAATCAAGATTATTCTTATGATTCTAGTACCCAAACCCATACTGGTAGGCGTGATTATGTAAGCGACAATACTTTTACCGCATCAACAACTGCTGGTGCAGATATGAATAAAATAAAATCTAGAGAATTAAAATCCATTTATGCTTGGAAATATGTTTCACAAAGCGAGTATGAAGGAACATCTGCTATAACTGATGACCTAAACTTTGCAAAAATGCCTGCACCATTTGATGGAACTGTCAATTCCCAAGGCGGAGATAGTAAAAAAGTTCCAGGTGGAAATGGTAATGGTTTCTATGGAGTATGGATTCTTGACGGCGCGGGTAACAAAACCGAAAGTAAATCTTTCTACAAAGCAAGAACTACTGCTTATATGAGTACTTATGTAGAACATTATATTAATGAATATGGCAACGAAGTAACTCGTACACTTGGAAGTAGCATTGATGCTCTAAATTTATCCTTAAACAATTATTTTGTTTCTCTTATTAATGATAGTTCTAAATATATCCAAACTCCAGACAACCCAGACACTCCAGAAATTGAAGGTCTTGGAATGAATGCAAGTTGGTTATATATTGACCCATCTATTGGTAATGATACAAACTCTAACGAAATAAGCACATCAGTTGGTGGTTGGTGGTATCTAATTGTAGATAACAATGGAACCATAACTGGTACAGCAGAAACTTATGATGGTTCAGCCCCTACGGGTATAACTGTTGGTGCAGATACAGTTACACAGAATGTTGACAGAACTTATTATTCTGCAACAGACCCTAATAGACTTAAATATTATTTATATGAAATTGTTCCAGACATAACTATTGGTGAAGTAATTGGAACAAATGGTCAGAAAAAAATTGCTAGTTCAATTATACCTTTTGTAAACGGAACATTTGCTCTTCCTGGAGATGCGTTAACCAATGTATTTGCAAACGCAAAACTATCATTTAATGTATCTTTCCAAGCACTTCAAGCATTCTTACCTTATACACAAGATATTGATAATATGGATTATACCAATCCTCTTCTTGGAACAGGCAAACCTTTAACAATTGAGAGTGCAATACCTATTTATAACGAAGCATTTGACTATCAAGAAAGTAGTGGAGAAATTGGTATATATTAATAAAATTTAAAATATTCTATTACAAAAAACATTATGATAATTGAAAATGCCTTATAAAAGACACTTCAAAATCATAATGTTTTTTATTTATTTTGATTTATTAAATTTTTAATATATTATATATTTAAAGCATATAATTAAGATAAATTAAAATTATTAAGGAAATTTCTAAATGAATGATTGGATTATTAAACAAAAAATTGCCCATAGAGGACTACATAATAAAGAATATCCAGAAAACTCGCTAGGTGCATTTAAGAATGCTATAGAAAATGGATTTGCTATAGAACTTGATGTACATAAGATTGCTGATGGAACAATTATCGTTTTTCACGACGACAATCTAAAAAGGGTGTGTAATATAGATAAACTTACATCTTCTATCACTCTTTCACAACTTAAATATTTTAAGTTATTTAATACAAGTTGTACTATCCCAACGCTAAAAGAAGTTCTTGACTTAGTAAATGGCAAAACACCACTGCTTATAGAATTGAAAAGTTCTAAATTATCTACTAGAATTGCATCTGATGTCTACGAAATTATTAAAGATTATAAAGGTCCGATTGCAATTAAATCTTTTAATCCTTTAGAAGTGATTTGGTTTAGAAGACACGCCCCTAAAATCTTAAGAGGTATGCTTGCCTGCTATTTAGACAATACCACACTACCTAAATTTTATAGATTTATTATAAGAAGATTATCTTTGTTTCCTCTTACAAAACCTCATTTTATATCATATTGTTTTAGCGACTTGCCAAATAAGTATGTATCAAAAAGGAAAGTACCACTTATTACTTGGACTATTACTTCGCCCAAAGAGGAAAGTCAGGCTCTAAAAATTGCCAACAATATAATTTTTGAAGGCTATACACCAGATAAATCCCATATTGGTGTATAACTTTCATTTGCGCTATCTAGTTCTTGTGTATAGCCATTAGTAAGTCCTAAATCTAACATTGCTTTATAAACAATTTTATACTCAATGGGTTTTAATTTCCTATTAATATCACTAAATTCATTTGCTCTATACATTGGGGTATATTGTCCCATTAGACTTATAAGTGGATTGTTAATATTTTCTTTTATCCATTTAAGAATATTAATACTATCATCGGTATGATTAGGCAAGATTAAATGTCTGACAATCATACCCTTTTTTAATTTATTTTCGTCATAAATTTCCCTAGGCTGATACTCCCGCATTTTAAGTATCATAGACTTAGCAACCGAAGGGTAATCTTTTGCTCTGCTTAATCGTCCTGCAAGTTCACTATCGTAGTATTTGAAATCTACTAAATAAATATCCACATAATCTTTTAGAATTTCCAGACTTTCTAAACTATCATATCCACTAGAATTATAAACGATTGGAATGTCTGGTCTATAAATTTTAAGAGCATCTCTTATTGCCAAAGCATAATGGCTAGGGCTAACTAGATTAATATTGCAAGCCCCCTTGTCTTCTAATTCCTTAAATATTTCCGCCAATCTTTCAATAGTTATATATTTCCCATACCCTTCACTACTTATTTGATAATTTTGACAATATACACATTTCAAATTACAACCAGAAAAAAATATAGTGCCACTACCCTTGTCATAACAAATGCAAGGTTCTTCCCATTGATGCAAATATACTTTGGCAAGTTTTGGGCTAAAACTAACACCACAAATACCAACTCCAACACTGCGGTCAATATTACATTTTCTAGGACAATAGTTACATTTCATTATTCTTTTTCCTAATTTAAATAAATCTTTTTTCTAGTTTATTACTAAGTTAATGTTTTTTTATGGTCTTTTCAATAAAAAAGTACGCTTGACAACCAAGTGTACTTTCGTATTTATTTATCTACAACAAAGTCAATCAATTCTCTTTCGCTGTTTGTTTAGTTTGTTCAGTTTCCGCTTTAGTTGCATTGGTTTTAGAAGACGATTTTTTCTTTCTAACTACAACAACCTCTTCATCGTCATCGTCATCTTCATCAACCTCTACATACTTAACTTTGCGTTTCTTAGGTTGCTCTTCTTCACTTTCCTCATCATCTTCATCATCTGCATTTTCAAGGAAATAATTATATGCACAAGCAATTATGGCAATTACAAAGGCAAGAATTAAACTCACAAACGATGCATAAGACATACCGCCTTTAAGATTGTTTTGGAAGAAATTATAGTTATTGCCATCTTTAGTAACCATTGCAATGAACCAAGTTGAGATTAATGTAATGGTTTGGAATATCATTCCACAAAGACTGAATAGAAAACAAAATTTCTTAAACTTCTCACCCTTTAGCCAAGATAGGTAAGCAAATACTGCTGTTAGTATGCTACAAATAATTGCAAGTGGCATAAGTACACCAGAAAGAATAATTGCAAAACCATAAGTATCTTTAATATACATTAAGCCTTCCCAATTAACGCCTAGCACTTTAACTTTAGTAAACGCTGCAACAGTTATCTCCCAAGCGCTATAGTTAACAACCTCGTACTCCATCATCGGACTAGCAGAATGTTTAACATTAAACGCAGGTAAGAAATAAAACACTATGCACAATATAGCTAGTAATGTGCAGAATATTGCTATTATCATATCCTTTGTTTTAAATTTCTTTTCAGCCATATTTTCTCCTTAAAGGATTTTAATTATACATTCTTTAGTTTAACAAAAACCTTAATTATTTATTCATAAGTATTATTTTGAATTATAATTGAATAGTAGAGAAACTATATACTTCTAAATAATTACATAATTCTATTATATTATACAAAAAAAGACATACAAGTGTAAAGTAAAAAACTAAAAATTTTCAGATATTTGTATCTATAATTGGGTGATTTCCTTAATTTTTTAACTTTTAGTTAGGCATTGGTTAATATTTATGCAAGATTTGGTATCTTTAACCTTTTTAAGAATTTTTAAATAAAATGTTTACAAAAGATTTCTTTTGTGGTATTATATAACCAATGATAGATGTTTTTCCACCAGTTGTCTTCCCCAATCCCATAATATAAGACAATTTAAGCATCTATTATTTTTTTATGCAAAGAAGATGTTTCCAACATTTTTATATACAATGCAATAGCAAACAAAAAGCCAAGTATATAAATGTATTAATTTTTAACGTTTCCGCAGTAACGAAGTGTTAAGCGAGAACTAGTTGAAAATTAATTATTTTATTATACTTGGCTTTTATTTATTTCTCTTCAACAAACCAACGACCATTTTCATAAAATAAATATGTTGTATTATTGCCTATCCTAATAGTATACCTTTCACCAAAACCACCCGCTTTAAACGAGGCACAGTTACGGATATCCATTACTTTATCAATTTCATATTTAATATCGTTATATATTAATAATTTAGGAGTTTTTTCCCCACACTCATTAGTGTCAACCAACACTCGCACAAATTTCTTTGCCATCTAATCATTTCCCCTTAAAAAAACCAATCGGGTGGATAATGTGCGTTTCACTCGTAGGATTTAAAGTCGCCAAGTTTTCGTTTGTTAAAATATTTCCACGCCTTATTATATTATATCCAAACCTATCTCTTAAATTCTCAATAGTCCTTTCTAGGTGTTGATTTTTCTCTAACTCCTCCGAACTAGAAAAAATATCGCATTGAATTTTGCCCTCACATAAATTTCCTATTCTAACACCCACCGCTCTTACATCTAGTTTCCAATCATAATTATCTAAAAATAATTTATATGCAAGTCTGCCAATATCTGTAGATACATTAGTTGGAGTAATAAGTCCCGCCTGTCTCTCAAAAGACATAAGACTTGTATCTTTTACCCATAGAGATATTGTTTTGCCATAATATCCACGACTTGACATTCTCTCAGCAACCGTTTCGGCTAACATATAAATTACACTCTTTACCTGCTCATTAGATGTTAGGTCTATTGGACAAGTAGTGCTATTGCCAAAAGACTTAATTTTCTCGCCATCGTTAATGCTACTAACAACCGACATATCAAGCCCATTGGCAAAATTCCATAAAGAAACACCTACTTTGCCAAGTGTAATTTTAAGGTATTTAATATCTGTGTTTGCGAGGTCTCCTATTGTTATAATATTTGCCTTCTCGAACTTTTTACTCGTTGCCTTACCTACATAAAGCAAATCCCCAACAGGCAGACGCCAAACAACATCTTTAAAATTATCTTCAGTTATAAGCACTGTACCATTAGGTTTCTTTAAATCACTACCAAGTTTAGCAAATATCTTATTAAAACTAACTCCAACACTTACAGTAAGCCCAACTTCTGCTATTACTCTACTACGAATATTATTAGCAATAGACACCGCTTCATCATAATTCTTAGCAAGATGACTAATATCTATCCACGCCTCATCTATGCCAAAACTCTCCACTCTACTCGAATATTCTCTATATATGTCTTTAACAACCTTACTAACTCTCAAATACAAATCAAATCTTGCCGTCTTACAAACTAGTTCCACCCCACATTTTTGTCTTGCCTCCCATACAGTATCACCCGTCTTGATACCATAGTCTTTAGCTATATAATTCTTAGCAAGCACTATTCCGTGCCTTTTCTCTTCATCACCAACAACCACAACTGCTTTGTTTCTAATCACTGGGTCATATAAACTTTCCACACTTGCATAGAAATTATTAAGGTCACAATGCAATATAAATCTTCCCACAATTTTACCCCCTTGTTCCCTTTACAAACACACATCTCCAATAGATAAACCACCATTTTTACCAACTATACAAATACAATTATCTTTAGTCTTAATGGTTGCTTTAGAACATTTGTTCTAAATAAGTATAGCACCATCATTCAGTTTTGACAAGAAAAAATATCCAAATTGAATTTGGATATTTTTACCATTCCCTTCTATATTACAAGACAATAAGTTAGCAAAGGCTCTCAACTTAACAAGCATAGCGACTTGGTAGTGTTTTCATACATATTTGTTTTCATAACAAATGGCTAAGGTCTATCTACAAATTCCCACATAAGCGAAGTCTCTGGAATAATTGATTTAGAAAGAGCATCAACTCCTTCAAGCAAATCGATAAACGGTACTTCTTCAGGTTTTAACTTACCTTCTTTTGATAATCTTTCAACCTCGCCTTTATAAATTCCCAATTCATAATCGTGAGTAGTATCTACATAGTAGTCTACTTTTGTTCTAAATGGCTCAATATATTGTTCTTCCACTCCAACCACTTCTGGCCACATTTCTATCGTCTTTTGAATAGGGGTATTTCTTCGCTGAATATCCCTAATTGAGCGTCTTAATAATCTTAAGTTTTTAGTAGTCAAAACCTCATTATCTTTCTTAAAAGATTTAAGAGGGCTTACATAAATTTTAAAATAATTTTTAGTACCAAGATTTTTAAGTAATATTGGATTAAGTACGTGTATTCCTTCAAAAATTATAATTGAATTATATTTATATTTGTAAAGTTTGCTATTAGGTATAGACTTACTATTCTTAAAATCGTATTCAGGGAAATAAGTGTCTTCACCACTAAAAAATTTACTAAAACACTCTTTCATAAGACTACAATTTACAACATCTGGACTATCAAAGTCTTGTTTTCCATTAGGCAGAAGTTTTCTTTTGTCTAAGTCTATAAAGAAGTCGTCCATTGAAATCACATCAACCGACCTACCTTTTAATTCTAGAACCTGTTTAATAAGATTAGCGGTAGTAGTCTTACCTGCACAACTAGGACCCGCTAGTAGTACAATTTTTACATTATTTCTAGCAATAATTTTGTTAACAAGGTCAAATAATTGTCCACGATATCTACTATCTGTATCGAAGACGAACTTTTCTAAATTGTTTTCAATTTTTTTATTAATATGTTTAATATCTGTATATTTGTTCATAATTTTCCTTAAAATTTGTCATTTGATAAACAAATAAATTTTGCTATAATTTTACTCTTTTTTGAAATAAATTAATTTGTCAAGACCTTTAATAATCCACTCATAAACGGGAGAGGAAACAAGAACACAACAAATTATAAATAGAATATTTTGCAAAGATAATGGAACATACTCAAAGAATGCTCCCCCACCTAGGGATAGAACTAACACAAATATTGTTATAACCGATGCAAACATAATTCCTCTAAATACATCAAGAGGTTTACATAATCTATAAAGCACAACAAAGCCTACTAAAGTAAGAGCAAGAGATGCCATAGTTTGGAATTGACCGTCTGTTCCAAAGGTCAAATCAAAGAAATAACACGCTAGTACATTTAAGAATATTATAAGTGCTCCCGGCAGAGCCTTGGAGAGCAAGTTCGGTAGGAACTTACCTTTGATTTTATCATTATTCGGTTGCAAAGCAAGGAAGAATGATGGAATGCCTATTACTAGTATTTCAAGTAGC
The DNA here is from genome assembly GCA_051886095.1 of Christensenellales bacterium. Taxonomy (GTDB): domain Bacteria; phylum Bacillota; class Clostridia; order Christensenellales; family UBA1242; genus UBA11490. The sequence goes on from JBJEXU010000099.1 coordinate 8,691, forward strand.
ATTACTTGTTTGGTTGTGAAAGGATAATCGGTTTTAACAATTAAGCAGAATAAAGATAAAAGCATTGTATAAATTGTTTTCATAAGATAAAGCGAAGAAGATTTCTGAATATTATTAATAACTCTTCTACCCTCTGACACAACACTTGGCATACTTGCAAAATTACTATCAAGCAATACTAAGTTACTAACTAACCTAGTTGCTTCCGAACCGCTTGCCATAGCGATACTGCAATCTGCCTCTTTAAGGGCAAGTATATCATTGACACCATCACCAGTCATAGCAACTTTGTGTCCTTTAGATTTAAGTGCTTTAACAAGTATTGCTTTCTGTTCAGGGCTTACCCTTCCAAATACCGTATAATGCTCGACTGCGTCAATAACCTGTTGCTGACTTAATCCCTCTAAACTAATATATTTTTCAGCATTCTCAACACCAACTCTTCGACTTACTTCGCTTACTGTAATTGGATTATCACCAGAGATGATTTTAATAGCAACATTATTTTGTTTAAACCAAGCAATAGTTTCCATTGCATCTTCTCTAATATGGTCTTCAATTACTATAAGTGCAACTGGTTCTTTCTTGGCTGGTATTTTATCTTCTTTAATTTCGCCATCGCACTTAGCAAGAAGTAGCACTCTAAAACCTTTACTAGCATAGGTCTTAACAAGATTATCTACTTGTGCATTTTTAGTTCTTAGTACAAATTCAGGTGCACCTAATACATAACTCTCACCCGTCTTAAATGTAACACCACTCATTTTCCTAGTACTATTAAAAGGAAGAATTGAACTTGCTGTAAGTTCTTTGCTATAACCAAAATGAGTAATAAGTGCTCTACTTGTCTGGTTATTATCATCAAGTGCTGTAAGCATTGACCCAATAAGACTCTCAAGAGAATACTTTAAGTCGGTTTTAATTTGAATAACATTAGAAACTTTCATAGTTCCATCAGTAATTGTGCCAGTTTTATCAAGGCATAATACATCTGCCCTAGCAAGCATCTCAATAGAATATAAGTCTT
>JBJEXU010000100.1:0-9714 GCA_051886095.1 Christensenellales bacterium
AAGAGCAAATCATTTGTTCTATCTGCTATAATTTTAGCCCTTGGGGGCTTTTTTGCTAAGGCTATTGGTGCAATTTATAAAATTCCTCTTACTAATATTCTTGGAAGTAGTGGAATGGGGCTTTATTATCTAGTATTTCCAGTATACTCACTTATAATTACTTTCTGTAGTAGTGGAATTAGTGTGGCACTCTCAACAGAAGTCGCTAGATGCAGAAAAGCAAGACTTAGATATAATGAGCAAAAACTTATGAGGGTGGCACTAGTGCTTAGTTTTGTGATAAGTCTAATATTTACTATAATTATTCTTATTATTAGCAAACCGCTATCCAGACTTCAAGGTAATGTGAATGCAACTTTTGGCTATATAGCCATTGCTCCTGCAATTATAATTTCATCCATCATTGCAACTTTAAGGGGATATTTCCAAGGTGTTGAAAATATGGTTCCCACAACTGTATCTTTAATAATTGAGCAGATAGTTAAATTATCTTTTGGTTTAATGCTTGCACATAAATTATGCGAATATGGTGTTCAATATGCGGTACTTGGAGCAATTATTGGAGTTACAATTAGTGAGGTAATAGCACTTATTATAATCTCAATTAACTTTTTTACTTTTAAAGGTCAATTATATTATAATTACAAGAATATGTGCTATAAAGGAAAAAGGAAAATAAATGTAAATAAGTTACTTAAAAGTAAAGATAAAGTATCAAGTTTAAGTCAGATTAGATTTAAGAAAAAATATTACAAGTGTTCTAGTTTAAGGGCTAGATACACAACTAAAGTTGCCTTAAAAAAATTACTTAAAATTGTAATCCCTGCAACATTTTCTAGTATTATAATTCCTATTGCAACAATGATAGATAGTTTTATAATTATTAACTTACTTGTAAGTGCTGGGTATTCTTCCCTAGTTTCTACATCTCTTTATGGCTTATGGGGTGGAATAGTTCAGTCATTAATAAGTTTGCCTATCATAGTAATTGCTGGTATTTCCACTAGTTTAGTTCCTAGTCTTAGCGGTGTACTTGCTGGAAAAGATATTGATAATGTAAATAGAAGAGTGGCTTTCTTTATAAAAATAACTTGGATACTCTCAATCGCTATGTTTATTTTAATATTTGTATTTGCGTATGATATTTTAAAATTTCTATATGGTGATGGATTAAGTAATGATGTTATTAACGAATTATATTATGCTACTAAGATGCTACAAATCTCAAGTGTTACAATTATCTACTATGCTTTTATGCAGACATTTACAGCAATCTTGCAAACTATAGGCAAATCTATTATTCCTTTTCTATCCTTGCTTATTAGTCTAGTAATTCGAGTTGTTCTAACGATTATACTGGTTAGTATTCCTAATATAAATATATTTGGGGCTATTATTGCTCAAATTATATTTTTATCCATCTCAACAATTATAATGGCTTTATATTTGCGTAAATATATTGATTTTCAGTATAAAAGTCCTAGAATGTTATTCTATCCAATACTCATAGGAGTGTCTACTATGGCAATAATGTATTTTTGTCATCTTGGATTGTCATTGTTAATTAATTACTTTGTTTCTATGATTATCTCGGCGTTAATAGGTCTATTTATATTTATTATCTGGATATATTATGGAAGAGTATTTGATGAAAAAGAGAAAAAACAATTCTTCGTAAGAAAGAAAAAATTAACTAAAAGTTAAATAAATTTTATAAAAAACGTAATTATTAGTTCTAAAAAAACCATTTTTTATGGGAAATTTCTAGAAAATTGTTGATTTTTTGTATTAATCTTTTTGCAAAATGTTTAAAATATGCTATAATTGGATATCAACTAGTAAAGGAGATAAATATGAATAAATTAGACATTATTAAGGTAGTTGCTGAGGAAACTGGCCTTACTCAGAAAGAAGTTACAGGTGTTGTTGATGGCTTTATTGCAACTATTATTAAAGAACTTAAGAAGGGTGCAGAAGTTAATGTTGCTGGTTTCGGTAAATTTGTTGTTAAGAAAAGAGCCGCTAGAACAAGCATTAATCCAAGAACCAAAGAGCCTATTAGAGTTCCTTCAAGCAAGGCTCCTACTTTTAGAGCAGGCAAACAATTTAAAGATGCTGTAAATAAGTAATTTTTAGTACTAATTTATTTTAAATTTAACACCTTATCAAATCTTAATTTTTAAGATTTATTTAGGGTGTTTTTTGTTTTGAAATTGTAGTATAATATAATATAATGTATTTAACAAATTAATTAACTATGGTAATTTATGAAAATAGGAAATATTGAATTTAAAAATAATTTAATTTTGGCACCTATGGCAGGAGTTACAGATGTGGCTTTTAGGTCTATTGTGATAGACTTTGGTGCAGATGCTGGGGTAACTGAAATGGTTAGTGCTAAGGCTCTTTCTTATAAAAATGCTAAAACTGAAGACTTGCTTATAACTGCTCCTAATGAAAAGATTAAAATTGTTCAAATTTTTGGTCACGAACCTGAAGTTATGGCAGAAATTTGTGCAAGCGAAAAATTAAAGAAATTTGATATTATTGATATTAATATGGGCTGTCCTGCACCAAAGATTGTATCTAATGGTGACGGTAGTGCATTACTTAAAAATATGGAATTGTCTAAGAAAATAATAGAGGCTTGTGTTAAGGCTACGGATAAGCCAATAACTGTTAAGTTCCGAAGTGGATTTGATAATGAGCATATCAATGCTATAGAATTTGCTAAAATGTGTGAAAGTGCAGGGGCTAGTGCTATAACAATTCACGGTAGAACTAGAGAACAAATGTATGGTGGAAATGTAGATTTAGATATAATTAAGAAAGTCAAAGATGCTGTTAACATTCCAGTTATTGCTAGTGGAGATATTGTAGATATGGAATCTTTAGAAAGGACAAAGAAGTATACTAATTGTGATGCCTTTATGATAGGAAGAGGTGCTTTGGGTAATCCTGAAGTATTCTCTAAATTACTTGGAAAGGAAATTGAGTTAAACAAATTTGAAGTTATTGAGAAACATATTCAATTACTTAAATCTTACTATCCAGAAAATTTTATTAACGGACATATTCGGAAGCATCTTCTATGGTATTTGAAAGGGTACTTAGGAGCAAGTTCTATTAAACTTCAGGTATCAACAGAACCAAACCTAAATAAACTACTTACAATTATTAAAGAATTTTTATTAAGTCAAAAAATTGAATGCTAAATATATTAATTTGGTTTTAATTATTTGATATTTTACATTAATAATTGTATACTTATTATGATATATTTAAATTTAATAAATTAAATTTACAAAATTTGTAGGAGTGAATTATGAATAAGAAAACTATTAAAGATATTGATGTTTATGACAAAACAGTACTAGTAAGAGTGGATTTTAATGTGCCAGTTGTTGATGGTAAAATTACTGATGATAATAGAATTGTTGAGGCTTTGCCAACAATTAAATATTTGCTTGAAAAAGGTGCATCTGTAATACTTATGAGTCATCTTGGTAGACCTGAGGGAAAAGTTAATAAAAAATATTCCTTAAAGGTAGTGGCTAATAGATTAAAAGAATTATTGCCTGATACTAAAGTTATTATGGCTAAAGATGTTACTGGCGAAGATGCTAAAGCAAAAGCAAAGGCACTAAAAATGGGTCAAGTTTTATTGCTTGAGAATTTAAGATTTGATGCTAGAGAAGAAGAGAATGACAAAGCATTTTGCAAAGAACTTGCCTCTCTTGGTGAGGTATATGTAAATGATGCTTTTGGTACAGCACATAGAAAACATGCATCGACTTATGGTGTTGCTAAACTTTTGCCAAATGCTATTGGTTTCTTAATTGAAAAAGAATTAAATATAATTTGTGGTTCTATTGAAAATCCTAAAAGACCTTTTGTAGGTATCCTTGGTGGTGCTAAAGTTAGTGATAAGATTGGCATTATTGATAGTTTGCTTAATTCTGTAGATACTTTAATAATCGGTGGCGGAATGGCATACACTTTCCTTTCTGCTAAAGGATTTAAAATTGGCAACTCATTATTTGATGAGTCAAATCTAAAAGTTGCTAAAGATATTATGAAAAAAGCAGAGGAGAAAGGTGTTAAGTTACTTCTTCCTGTAGACTTTGTAGAAACTACTAATATTGACGATGTTGTTGGTTATAGAAACACTAAAGATGAAAACATTAGTGAAGGTTATATGGGAGTTGATATTGGCAAAAAAACTATTAAGTTATTCTCTAAGGCTATTAAGAAAGCAAAAACTGTTATTTGGAATGGACCATTAGGTGTTTTTGAAAAGAAAGAATTTGCTGTAGGTACTTATGCTATTGCAAAGAAACTATCTAAAGTTAAAGGCACTACTATAATAGGTGGTGGAGATAGTGCTAGTGCAGTTATTAATATGGGACTTGCTAATAAAATGACGCACATTTCTACTGGTGGCGGTGCATCTCTTAAATTATTTGAGGGTAAAATTCTTCCTGGCGTTGATGTTATTGACAATATCTAATTGCAAATTTTGAGATTTATTTCAGATTATTCAATATGATAAGACTTAACATTTGATTGTAATAAAAGATTTATTGAAATTAAAATATTATTGGAGAGTTTATGAAAAAGTTATATTTGATTGGCAATATGAAGATGAATATGAATTTGTCTCAACTTGAGCCATATTGTGAAAGTTTATATAAAATTGCATCAAATACTACAAATGTTGTGGGTGTATGTGTGCCTTATGTATATTTATATGAAACTAAAGGCTTACTTGATGGCAGTAAAGTGCTAGTTGGTGCTCAAAATATGCATTATAAAGATAGTGGTGCTTATACTGGTGAAATTAGTGCTAATATGCTAAATGATTGTGGCTGTGATTTGGTTATTATTGGTCATAGCGAGAGAAGGGCATACTATAACGAAACGGACGAAGATGTTAATCTTAAATTGAAGAAAGCATTGGCTGAGGGGTTAACACCTATTGTATGTTTTGGCGAGACCTTAGACGAGAGAAATGGCAATATGGCTTATAGTGTTGTTGAACGCCAAATTATGTCAGCACTTGAAGATATTGACGAAGACGATATTGGTAGAATTTTGTTTGCTTACGAACCGGTTTGGGCAATAGGAACTGGCGTTAGTGCTACTGCCGAGCAAGCGGAAGAAATGATTTCTTTTGCAAAAAGATTAATTGACGAACAATTTGGGGTTAAAAATATTATTGTGTTATATGGTGGTAGTTTAAAACCTAGTAATGCAAATGATATTTTAAGTAAGCCTAGTATAGATGGAGGTCTAATAGGCGGGGCTTGTCTTAATATTAAAGATTTTGAAGAATTAATTATGACGAAGGTTGAATGATGAAAAAAACAGTTGCTTTGGTTATTATGGACGGATTTGGCAGGTCTGATAATAAAGTTGGAAATGCTATTGCTAGTGCAGAAACTCCTAATATTGATAGATTGCAGAGTAAATATCCAACGACTCTTATAAATGCATCTGGTAGAAGAGTTGGGCTTCCTGAAGGACAAATGGGTAATAGTGAAGTCGGACACTTAAATATTGGTGCAGGAAGAGTGGTTTATCAAGATATTACTCGAATAGATAAATCTATTGAAGATGGAGATTTCTTTAAAAACGACGCTTTTAAAACTGCTATGGAAAATTTAAATGAGAACAATTCCCTACACTTAGTTGGTTTGCTATCAGATGGTGGTGTTCATAGTAGTATTAATCATCTTTTTGCACTTATGGATATGGCAAAGAAAAAAAATGTAAAGAATGTTTACATTCACGCTATAACTGATGGTAGAGATGTTCCTCCAGATAGTGCTGTTAAATATTTGGCTTTGGTTGAAGAAAAAATAAAGAAAATAAATCTTGGTTCTATCGCAACTATAGTTGGAAGATATTACTATATGGATAGAGATAAGCGTTGGGATAGAGTCGAGAAGGGCTATAATGCGGTGTTTAATGGAGTAGGTACTAGATATTCTTCTTCTAAAGCGGGCATTGAGGCTAGTTATAAAGATAATGTTTTTGACGAATTTGTTGAACCAATTATTATTGGAAATTACAAAGGCGTAAATAATGGGGATAGTGTAATTTTCTATAACTTTAGGTCAGATAGAGCAAGAGAAATCTCTCACGCAATTCTTGACGAGAATTTTGAGCATTTTGCTAGAATTAAAAAAGATGTTTATTATGTAGGAATGACAGAGTATGATGTTACTCTTAAAGGTATTCATACTGCGTTCCCACCTAAAGATATTAAGAATACTTTAGGTGAATATTTAGCAGATGAAGAAAAAACTCAATTAAGGATTGCTGAAACTGAAAAATATGCTCACGTAACATTCTTTTTCAATGGTGGGGTTGAGAAGCCTAATAAACTAGAGGATAGAATACTTATACCTTCTCCTAAAGTGGCTACATATGATATGCAACCTCAAATGAGTGCTGAGGAAGTAACAGAAAATGTGCTTAAAGCAATAGGAAAATATGATGTTATAATTCTTAACTATGCTAATTGTGATATGGTAGGACACACAGGTGTATTTAATGCAGCGGTTAAAGCAGTTGAGACTGTTGATACTTGTGTTGGTAAAGTTGCAGATAAAATATTGGAAGTTGGAGGAGTGATGCTTCTAACTGCTGACCACGGTAATGCTGAAGTTATGCAGTTTGAAGATGGTTCGCCTTGCACATCGCATACTACTAATTTAGTACCATTTAGTGTTGTTGGAGATGATTATATTGGGTGCTTATTAAAAGAAGATATGGCACTTTGTGATATTGCTCCTACAATGCTTGAGATTTTGGGGCTTGAAAAACCAGCCGAAATGACAGGTGAAAGTATTCTTGCACATTGACAAATGGCAAAAATAATGATAGAATGTAGATTACAATCTATTTAAAAATTATCTGGAGTAAGAAATTATGAACCTTCTTTGTGGAGCATTAAAGAATCTTTGGTATGAATTTTATAATAACTATGTTAAGAATTTAGATGATAGAACAAAAGTACTTATAGGTGGGGCTTGTGTAATTCTTTCTATTTTTGTATTTGTTCTTTGTACTAAAGGCCCTAATAAGAGTGAAATGGTTAATAGTTGGTTTCTATTCTGGATATCTATGCTTTTGTTTATTGTGGGTATTTTCTATTTAATATTTGCTTAAATTGTAAATTTTTGATAAAAATTTAAAAATATTAGATGTTTTTTAATAATTTTGAATTTATTAATATTTGAGATGCTTGAAAAGAATATTAATTTATGTTAAACTAAGCATACTTGAAATTAAATTTTAAAATAAAATTATATATATTTTTAAGGAGAAAAAATGAGTTTTAGATTTCTATGTGATGTTTCTAGCGAAACCGCTACTTTACTTACAACCTTAAGGTCTATTGTCCTAATTTTAATGGGAATTGCTGCTGTAGTTATAATTGTCGCTGTTCTAATGCAACCTTCCAATCCTGATGGTGGTAGAAATGTTATTACTGGAACTAACGAAAGTTATTATGCACAGAATAAAGGTAGCACTAAAGAAGGAAGACTTAAGAAACTGATAATTATTAGTGCAGTTGTAATTTTTGTACTAACAATTGCTTTCTTTGTTATTGAGCATTTCTTTGCTGGTTAAAATCAATAAATGTGTAAAGAGGCTCGGCTTTTGCGAGCCCCTTTTTAATTTAAGTAAAGACAAAACCTATTCACGGAGTAACAATATTCTGTTAATTAAATAAGAGGTACAATGGAAGAGTTAAAAGATATTATATTGAAACAAATAAAAACTAATAAATTAGAAAATCTTAATTATAATTTGGTTATCAATCAATTAGAAGTACTTAATAATAAGTCGTATGATGTTATTAAGGGCATAGTTGATGGTCTTATTTCTAGTGGAGAATTAAGTTTGCAAGATGCTGAAATTGAAAATAAACCAGAAATAAAAAATAGACCTAAATATAATAAATCGTCTGATGCGCCTAAATCTCCTTATTCAAGTAGACAGAATAATATAGACCTAGCATATGATATCTTAAATAAAAAAGATAAAAAAACCGCATCAAAATTAAAGCGTGTTGAAGGAAAAATTCAATCCACTTCCAAAGGTTATGCTTTTTGTATACCTAACGATATAACTTTAGAAGATATATTCATTGCTGAACGAGATTTGAATGGAGCAATGCATAATGATAAAGTTGTTGTAACTGTTAAAGATACTGGTGGAAGGAGAATGGAAGGCAAAGTTCTTCAAGTTCTTGAGAGAGGGTTTGAAAAAGTTGTTGGACTGCTTAGGATAATAAAGAAGATTGCTTATGTAACTCCAGATGATGTTAAATTTGGCAAAGATATCTCCATTCCTCTAGGTAAACTTAATGGTGCAAACAATGGAGAAAAAGTTGTCGTTAAAATTACTAGATATTATGCAAGTAAACGAAATCCAGATGGTGAGATAATTGAAGTTCTGGGTAAACCTAATGAAATTGATACTGAAGTATTAGGCATATTAAGAAGTTATAACTTATATAATTCCTTTCCAAAAAAAGTAGAAGAAATGGCAGAAAAATTACCAGAAATGGTAAATAAATCTGATTATCCAGATAGAAAAGATTTAACTAACCTAATCACTTTTACTATTGATGGTGAGGATACAAGAGATATTGATGATGCTGTATCTTTAGAAATAAATTCTAAAGGCAATAGAGTTTTGGGTGTACATATTGCCGATGTTGGCGAATATGTTAAGAAAGATAATATTTTTGATAAAGAAGCCTTTAAAAGAGGTACTTCAGTATATTTTCCTAATCTTGTACTACCTATGCTACCTAGACAACTTTCTAATGGTATTTGTTCTTTAAATGAGAGGGTGGATAGACTTGCACTTACCTGTTTTATGGAGTTTGATAGTAATGCTAATTTAATTAACTATGAAATTTGCGAGAGTATTATCAATAGCAAGAAAAGATTTACATATACTAAAGTTCAAGCCATATTTGATGGAGATAAAGATGAAAATCCTGAACTTATTGAAGCATTGCTTAATATGAGAGGTCTTGCTAAACAACTTGAAGAGAAGAGGGTCAATCGTGGCGCAATCGAATTTAATATTCCTGAAGTTCAAGTGGGTCTTAATGACTTGGGCGATGTGTTAACTTTAACCAAAAGAAAACAAGATGAAAGCCATAAACTAATTGAAAGTTTTATGGTTGTAGCAAATGAAACTATTGCAACACATTTTTTATCAAAAAATATTCCTTTTGTGTACCGTGTACACGAGAAACCAGATTCAGAGAAAATAGAAAAACTTATAACAATGGTTAATAATTTAGGTGTACAACACAAGATAAGTAGTGAAGATTGTGAGCCTAAGGATATTCAGAATTTACTTAATGACATTAAAGACCAACCTTGTGAGTATGTAATTAATAAGATTGCTCTTAGATGTATGAAGAAAGCCAAGTATTCTCCCGACTGCATAGGACACTATGGTCTTGCTAGCCCTAAATATTGTCACTTTACTAGTCCAATTAGGCGTTATCCAGACCTTACAATACATAGAATAATTAAATCATATTTACATCAAGAACTTGATGATAAAAGTAAAGTTATCTTGAAGGAATTTGTTAATCTTTCATCTTTGCAGTCGTCAGAAAGAGAAAGGAATGCTGAAGCGGTGGAAAGAGATGTTGATGACTTATACAGAGCATTT
>JBJEXU010000101.1:0-2578 GCA_051886095.1 Christensenellales bacterium
TAGAAAACTCATTAAGAGATTTAAAAAGCAAATTAGGCAATGGAGAAAATAAATGAACATAGTAATTTATGCAAGATATAGTTCTGATAAGCAAACTGAAAATAGTATTGAGGGACAATTAAAAGTCTGTCACTAATTTGCTAGAAGATTAGGACACACTGTAATTGCTGAATATTGCGATAGAGCAATGTCTGGAACTAATGATAGAAGACCTGAATTTCAAAGAATGATTGAAGATAGCAAGAAAAAGCAATTTGAGGCTGTGTTAGTTTATCAATTAGATAGATTTGCTCGTGATAGATACGATAGTGCAGTAAATAAACATAAGTTAAAACAAAATGGTGTTGTGGTAATGTCTGCAAGAGAAAACATAACTAATGACGCTAGTGGTGTTCTAATGGAAGCAGTACTTGAGGGTATGGCTGAATATTTCAGTAAAGAATTGGCTCAAAAAGTTAAAAGAGGTATGAGAATAAATGCTGAAAAGGCTTTATATACTGGTGGTGGCTGTATTCCTTTAGGATTTAAAATTGTAGATAAACATTATGTAATTGATGAAGAAAAGGCTTTTATTGTGCAAGAGATATTCCAACAATATGCTAATGGTAAAAGTTTAGTAGAAATAAACAATTATTTGAATGATAGAAAATTAACAACAGCAAAAAACAAACCATTTGCAAAAAACTCTTTATATAGCATTTTGATTAATAAAAAATATATTGGCACTTATATTTATGATGATATTGAGATAGAAAATGCAATTCCTAAAATCATTTCAGATGAATTATTTTATCAAGTACAAGAAATTTTAACTACAAACAAAAAAGCAAGAGCAAGAAAGAAAGCACAAGAAGAATACTTGCTTACTACAAAACTATTTTGTGGGCATTGTAAAGATATGATGGTTGGTTATTGTGGTACTTCAAAAACTGGTGCAGTTCATCATTATTATGCTTGCAAAAACAATCTAAAGAAAAAATGCTCTAAAAAGCACGCACAAAAAGATTGGTTAGAAAATTTGGTTGTTAATAAATGTAAGGCTATTTTAACTGATGAAAATATTGAGATTATTGCAAAAGAAACAATTAAAGCAGTAAATCAAAGTAATAGCAGTATAATTTTACAGCAAATTAAAAAGAATATTGAAACTTATCAAAAAGAGCAAGAAAACTTAATGCAAGCAGTCGCTGAATGTCCTATTGAAAGTGTAAGAAAAGGTATATATGAAAAACTAGAACAAGTTATGCAAAACAAGAAAGAACTGGAAACACAATTTGCTATTGAAGAAAATAGCCTTGGTTTATGTATAAATGAAGAACAAATATTATTCTTCTTACACAAACTAAAAACTGGCGACATTACAAAGTTAGCAGTTAGAAAAGCACTAATATCAACTTTTGTAAATGCTATATATTTATATGATGATGACAATAAGAAAAACAACAAAATCACTTTAGTTTTAAATGTAAACGAAACTCCAACAATTATTGATGAAGATTTCTGCAATGAAATCGAAAAAAAATTTGAAAAGAGTTCGTATATTGCACAAGTCGGTGCACCAAACAAGAATAAAACGAACCCGAGAGGCAACACTTCCGAGTTCGTTTTGTTTTTTAACAAGGAATGTTTTGGATTAAAACTAAGCATATAGACAAAAGAAGGCTTTTTGTTATAGCCTTCTTCTTTTTATTATTTGTTTTACTGATTGTTCGAAAATTGGTTTATGTAATCTTCGTAAGAAATTCCTTTCTTTTTTAATGTTTCTTGTAACGCATAAAATAAAGTGTTATCATAGCAATTTTCTTCTATTATTTCACCATATTCATTTACATGAACATCTAGCATTTTAGACAATTCTTCTAATGTGATTTTTTTAATTTCTTTTTTGTTATCTTCGATATTGTAGTCGCAAGATAAATCCCTTTCTCCATAGCCATTGCCCATAACAAAATAATCACATTCAGACGCTTTGCAAATATAGTTGTACCCCTTATTAAATATTTGTTTGATCAAAGCAATTCTTTTTTCAGAATCTTGTTCAACAATTGTGTCAGAAAAACAAATTGATTTCCATTCAGTTCTTTTTGGATATTTTTCAGCAATAGCTTTTAAATCTCTTGCAAATTTTTTCTGCAAATTTTTTTTGGATCTTTCTTTAATAGTTCCATCTCTTTTACTATTACTGCATAACAACAAAATATCATTAATACTCATTTCTAGTTTTGAACAAATTTCTTTTGTTACAAGCATTGATATCTCTGCATCATCGCAACTTTTATGTTCTTGTAAATTTGATATATCTATATTCAAATCTTTCACTATATTATCAAGGCTTCTAGTCTTATATTTATTATTTAACTGATAATAAAAATCTTGTGTATCGTATACATCAATTTTTATTTCTGGACAATTATCCAAAGGAAAAATAGCAAGAGAAAAATCCGGCACATATGGTTGGAGTTGGGATTTTATCTTTATTCCTGATGGATATGATAAAACTATGGGAAATTATTCTAATGAAGAAAGATGTCTAGTATGGAACACTGACGCATATCATGAACTTGCTAAATTTCTAAAA
>JBJEXU010000102.1:0-2566 GCA_051886095.1 Christensenellales bacterium
ATTTCAGTCGCCTTTTCACCTCTTGAATACTCTTGAAAAGCCTGGCGAACGAACTCTACCTGCTCTTCGTCAATCACCCATTTTTTATCTTCAATTTTGTAGCCATAAGTAACTTGCCCGCCTGTGAAATTGCGTTTCATTAAACTTTCACGAACGCCACGCTTAACTTTCTGACTTAGCTCGGCAGAGTAATATTCGGCCATACCTTCAAGCACACTCTCCATCAAAATACCACTGGCATCATCTGAGATATTTTCTCTTGCCGACAGCACTCGTACACCATTCTTTTTCAATTTCATTTTATAGTCTGCACTGTCATATCTGTTTCTTGCAAACCTGTCAAGCTGATAGACAAGCACAAATTCAAACTCTTTTTTCTTGCTATCTTCAATCATTTGCAAGAACGCAGGCCTTCTGTCAGTCGTTCCCGAAAGTGCCCTGTCAATATACTCGTGAACAACCACATAATCATTTCTCTCAGCATACTCGTGGCAAACTCTTAGTTGCCCTTCAATAGATTGCTCAGTCTGCCTGTCGCTCGAATATCTAGCATAAATAACAATTTTCTTCATGGCTTCTCCTAAAATAAAATTTTCTCTCTTTTGAATCTTTTACAACACAAACACATACCACAAACTTTTTCATAAGTCCAGCACAAACCTGAAAATTTTTCAAACTTTTTCTTGCTTGGCTTCTCTCCATGAGAACACACTCCTTGGGTTAAAATTTTTCATGTCAACACCTTGCTTCAAACCTAATAATAATTCCTCAACCAATTTGTTTATCACCTCATCATAAACCTCTTGGTCAATCTCTATCTCAGGTTCGTTTAATACCTCTTTTGAGTGTAAATCAATTATCAAAACATTCTTTAAATTTTCGTCATTCATAATTATTCTCCCATTGCAATTAGAGGGGCAATGAGATTAATAATATCTAAATCAAAAATTTAATTTTCTACTTTTAAAAGCGGTTACAACTAAACTGGGTTTCCCAGTTGTAGCGAAAGTTGGGGTGCAACAGTTAGTTACACCTAAAAAGCCCGGTGCATCAAAATAATGCCGAATTTTCTAGCAAAAACGGGCACTTTTCTGGATTTTGCGGCACCCCTTATCCTGCTTCTTCGTCAATTACTATTTTGGTGGCCACCAAAAATACTTTAATCCTCACCTTTAGCGGTTTCTGTGTTCTCATCTTTTTCTTTCTTCCACATAGCGATTTTATGATGACAATCTGCTTGCAATCTTTCATTTTTCTCTTGCAATAATTCAGGCAAAAAGTCATAATCTCCATAATCTAATTCTTCCTTAGTAAAGTCGCTACATTTGTCATAAAGCATCTTGTAAACTCTACAAAGCATATCTTGATTTATTTGCCCACCAGCATAAATTTCTTCAATAAAATGCTCGCTAAATTTCAGAAAAATATTAAGCCTTTTTGTTAGGTTTTTCATACTATCAAAAATAGTTTGCGTTTCGTTGTGAAATGCCCATCGATTTTTCTCCTCTTTCTCAGCCAAATCAAGGCCAAGCCTGATTAGATCAACGAATATTTTATTTTTACTAAGAGTCAATGCTTTGTTCCTTCCATAAAATAAATTTAATCTTTTTAGTAAGTCCTCATCATAAATTCTTATCATGTTTTCTTTCGTAATTTCTTGTGTTTGTTTTTCTTTCATAAACGCCTCCAAATTTAGAAAATTTCTCTCGTTTGATAACTTCTTCGTCTCAATCTCCCACGGCCGAAACAGCCCTATTTCTCGGCCTCAAACACCGCCACACCTCCTTTTATTTTTCTTCTACACACGACTTAATTTTTACATTTCACACCTCCTTAAAACTATTTTAAGATATCCGAGTGTTCATCATTTGAACACTTAAAAAACTTTTATAATTTTATTTTAAGATTCCCGATTGCTCAACGGGTGAACACTCGAGAAAATTTTTCAATTAAAATTTAGCAGTTTCGTTCGGATAACAGGTGTCCTATCGGTAAATTTTTATAAATTTATTTTATTAGTCCCGTGTGGACAATGGGTGTCCACACGAAAAAAATATTTTAATTTTTTTGATTGAATTTTGTATTGCATAAATAAATTCTCCCTCTATATAAGTCCCCTTTGTTGCACAGAATTCCATCTATATTAGGGGATTCTAAAGTCATTTTTTATAAATTGACCACTTAATTAAACACAGTATTTCAATAAAAAAAGCTTATAAACCTTGAATTTATAGGCTCCTTACAATAATTTATAAAATTTTTAATTTTTTTTATTTTGTCAACCACGATTTAGTCATTTTGTTGCATAAAAAAGGCCCCACCATGAAGTGTGACCAATCCTCTTTCTTTTATCTCAAAAAGAGAGGCAATGATTATTTTTCTAAGTTGTTTTCTTTTAAGTAATCCATAAATGTGTTAATTATCATTTCGTTCCTTTCTATTATGTCATTTTCAACAAAAACTGTTTTATTTGCGAGTTTTTTTAATGATATTATTTCAGTTCCTTCTTTTATTTTCCCTCTACTTTCAAAACCCTCATAGTATTTTATCTTATCTGTAAATCTAT
>JBJEXU010000103.1:0-2563 GCA_051886095.1 Christensenellales bacterium
TTTCTCATCCGGCACATTTCTGAAATCGTCGTCTGTTTATATCAAATGCCACCTATCGGTGTCGCTTGCATAAACTTCCTATATTATAAATTATTAGAAGTAAAATTTAAAAAATTTATATCCGTTCTAATTACAAGCGTAATTATTTCAAATTCTATCAATAAAACATAAAATTTAAACCCATTAATTTAGTAATTTTAAAACCCAATAAAAAACCTATGTTTAGGTAGTTTTAAGACCTTTGCATAGGTTGTTCAAAATCTATTAAATTATTAATTAAATAGGATTAGAGTTAAGATATATTTCTGCACATTTTTCTTCTGCGGAATGGATACTACTAGCCCTTGCCGTAGCAACATTTTGGTCATTAATAAATAAACCCACCTCAAAAATTTTTTCGTGGTCAAGACCGCTAGAAGATAATAATTTATATTCAAAAGTATTACCTTTCGCTTGCATAAGTTCTTGAAATTTAGATTTATAATCTACACAAGTTCTCATTACTAGTCTAACATTCTCCTTGCTAATTATCACAAATTTATTGATGATATCTTTAGCATAAGATAGTCCACCATCTAAATAAACTGCACCTATTAAACTTTCAAATAAATCGGCTGTATTTTTTTTTCCTAGTTGCTGAAGAGATTTAGACTTAAGAACAAGACTTGGAAGTTCTAATTTATTAGATACGTTAAATAAGTATTCTGTTGATACAAGGCTTGCCCTTAGTTTGGTAGATACTCCAGCATCAAAATCAGACAAATGATAAATATAATCGGATACAATTAGTTCAATAACTGCATCGCCTAGAAACTCAAGTCTTTCGTAACTATGTACATTATTGTCATTTGCATAACTTTGATGAGTTAGAGACATTTCAAGCAAAGAAATATCTTTAAATTTATATCCAATTAAATTTTGTAAATTTTCTAGATTAATCATTTGAGACTACTTCTTCTAAATTTTTTTTAATTTTCTGAATAAGTTTGCCTTTATGCATAGTGTAAACCTGTCCAATACATGCCATAATACTCTCTGCACTACTACTACCGTGACCTTTAACAAGTAATTTCTCACAGCCAAGCAATACGGCTCCTCCCTGACTACTATAATCAAACTTATTTTTTAAATTTTTAAAAGTCTTTTTCATAAACAATGCACCAATTTTACTCATAGTGCTTGATTGAATTTCAGTTTTTAAAGTACTAAGAAGACCCTTCATAGCACCCTCATAACTCTTAAGTAACACATTGCCAGCAAAGCCATCAGTAACAACAACATCATATTCGCCACTCATTAATTCTCTTGCTTCCATATTTCCAACAAAATTAATATTTTTGTTATTTTTAAGTAATTCATAAGCTTCTTTAGTTCTAGTGTCACCTTTATGTTCCTCTACTCCAACATTAAGAAGAGCAACTCTAGGTTTCTTAACTCCAAGGATAGTCATATAAGCACTTGCCATCATTGCGAATTGTTCTAAGTATTCTGGTTTAGTATCCATATTTGCACCACAATCACAAATACAAACTTGACCGCCTTTTAATGTTGAGAAAACTGGACATAAAGCGGGTCTATGTATACCTTTAATTCTACCAAGTTTTAGGAAACCACCAGTTAAAGCAGCACCTGTTGAGCCCGCACTAATTACACCGACAACGCTATTATCATCTTTTGCTAAATCAAAAGCCTTAACTAACGAACTATCTTTTTTACTTTTAATTGCTACAGTAGGACTTTCGTTATTATCAATTACTTCCGTAGCATTAAGGATAGTTATTTGCTTACTATCAAATTGATATTTACTAAGTTCTTCGGTTAAAACATCTTGTTTTCCTGTCAAAACAACTTTAATTTCTGGGTATTTATTAATTGCCATTACTGCACCTTTTACTGTTTCGACAGGTGCATTATCTCCGCCAAAAGCATCAAGTACAATTTTTATCATAATTTTCTCCTGTTTAAATTAGTATTTAAATTTGCTAGAATTTTGTCATTTATCTACTAGTAATTTTTTGTATTTATCATTTTTTTATTATATTTTAGAGTATATAAACAAAAAAAATCTAAGTCAAGCAAATTTAAGAGTGAGTTAAAATTTAAGGAAATTTTTACAAAATTTTAACAAAACAAATCTATAAAAATTCCTTTTGTGTTATTAATCAAAAGGAAGATAAAAAAGATATGCATATAGCATATCTTTCTAAATTTACATTATTTAGTTTCTTTCTTTTCTTTCTCAACAACCACTTTCTGTTGTCCGTCATAGTATCCGCATTTTCTGCAAACTCTATGATTTTCCTTTAACTCGTGGCAATGTGGACATTCAACCATAGAAGGTGTTGAAATTTTCCAATTCGCTTTTCTTGAATTGCGTCTTGCCTTCGAAACTTTACCCTTTGGTACTATAGCCATAATGCACCTCCTAATTATTTCTCTATATAAATATGATATAAGAATTTAATCCATCTCATATATCGTGCTAAGTTATTCTATACCAAAAATCCCCATTTGTCAATTAGTATTTAACAAATTATTACAAATTATTAATAGTTTTTAGTGT
>JBJEXU010000104.1:0-9569 GCA_051886095.1 Christensenellales bacterium
AAGATAACACAATAAAAACAATTTGACAACTAAAAAAACAAATTATGTATTTTTATGGTGATTTTTGACGAAAAATATAGGTTTAAAAAAGTATGAACTTAAGGCTAGCAGTTATATCTTCTCTTTATAACAAAAAAGAGCAATAAATTGCTCTAAATAAACCGAATAGAATATCATCTATTTTATGAAGAAATTATTTTAAACTTATCCCAATTAAACAAAATAATACAATAATGGATATAATACTTGCTAAAGTTGGTAAAACATATTTGACAAGTAATAATTTGGTTTTACCTTTGCCATTAATATTTAGTTGTTTTTTTGCTTTTTTAACTGCCGTCATTTGTAAACGAGCAGGAATGAATAGTAATGCAACAGATAATATTCCAATTCCAATATTATTTGAAAATATTAATACAATAAGTGCAATAAATAAAATTAATAAGATACACGATATTATTGAAAGAGTAATTGCAATATTTCCGTTTTTATTGTCTTTTAATTGTTCTTCGGTGGGGTTGTTATTTATATAATTCTCACTATTTACATCGTTAGTTTCGTTTTTGACTTTATGTGCTTTTTTTAAAAAATTCCAAAATCCATTTGCCATAATCTTCTCCTTAAAATAAATTTTATCTCCACCTTTTTAAACTTGGAAAAAGTTTCTTACAATGTTCTCTCATTTCGTCGTTAGTCATTCCTGCTTGACTTCCATACTGAGAGCACATTTCTATATATTCTTCCATGCTAACTTTGTCTATAAATTCGCCATTTATATAACAATATTTGCAATAATCGTTATTTTGGCTTCCATCTTTATTAGTTCCTAATTGACTTTCATTTATGATTGGCATACCACAACTTTGACAAATCTTATCCATTATGTTCTCTCTTTTATAAATTATTTAAATATACTCAAAGATATTTTAAATTAATTTAATGATACTAAAAATTCTAGTCAGTTTTAACTTTGTGCAAATATTTTTAAAACTATCAGAAATTTTAGTATCATTTTAATTTGATTTAAATAAAATTTTAGATTTCTTTTAGTTTTTAATGCTCAACACTAAACACTCTTTTTCTTTTTTAGTAGTACAATGCCGATAACTATGCACACAACAAATAGAACAACGTTGCTGATTATTAAAACTAGTGTGATTACATTGATACCATTAGAAGATTCGTTACTATTATTTAAATTATTATGACTATTAAATAATGCTATCTCACCCAAACCACTTAATTCGCAAACGGCATATTCGTCTACTATTTCAAAAGACACTGTTTTTTGCGATGTTAAATTGTATATAACTAGATTTTTTTCATCTATATTTTCTGGGACTTTTATTCTAACTTTTACATAAGAGCCGACTAATTCTACCTCAGACTTATTAGAATCTACCAAACTCATTTTATATACCATTAAGTTTGATATATTCTCATACTTATTTTCTAAAGCGATTTGCGATTCTGTAACATCATCTTTTACAACAACTTTCAAACTGGTACCTTCAGCCAAGTCTTCATCTAAGTCAATTTCAACATCCAACGATTCATCTTTAATTGTAATATTTTCTATCTTTATAGCATTGTATGATGCAATAAACTCTAGATTACCAGTTACCGTCATACTTGTTTCATAATTTAGCCATTTATCAAATTCATACTTATATTCCTCAGTTGATGGCCTTGTTGGGTTAGTCTCTGGCAAATCAACTAATGTACCATACTCTAACACTTTCACTTCAATTATGTGACCATCATAGTCCTTAAATACAACCATATATGAATTTTTCTCTTCAGAGTATACTGCCGTATAGGTTGCATCGCCAATTACATTTGTTACTCTTGGACTCCACTCCTTAAATGTATATGAATATTCTGCGGTTGCTTGTTTACTTGGCAACTCTTCAGAATAAACAGGCAAAGCACCGTACTCAAGGGTATCTATTTTTAATATATCCGTTCCATTCATCCATTTTACAGAATAAGTTCTTTTAGTACTTGTAAACTCTGCCACGTAAACAGTATTCGTGCTTACTGGAACAATATTGGGAGACCAACCACTAAATGTATAATAATACTCATCAGTCGCATTTTTCGTTGGAGTTTCCCCATTATATATTGGAGTTGCTCCATAAGCAAACTGAGATTCTTGTAACATCTCTCCATCAAAATTATTAAATGTAATAGTATATGTGTTTACTATTTCTTCAAAACTAGCATAAACTTCTAAATTTTCAGTAACATTGTTTAATTCGGCTTCTATTTCTCCACCATTCTGAGTAACCCATTTTTTAAATTCATAACTATACTGAGCATTGCCAATCTTAACTGGATTTCCAAGGTCATAAGTTGCATTCTCACCATAATTAACAATGGTCTCTTTTAATAACTCTGTATCATTATAGAATTTTACTACAAATGTTTTTAATTCAAATACTGCTTTATATGTTTTATCTCCGATAGCGGGAGTTATCTCACTATCCCAATGCATTGTGTATGCTTCAGGTGTTTCACAGTCTTTTGATAGGTCTGGACCATTATAATCTGGCATTTGCCCAAATTCAAGATTTTGTTCATATTGAACTTCATTATATTCATCAGTCCAAGTTATTTTAATATATCTAGCCGTTATATTAAAAGTAGTACTTCTTTTTGCATAGGTAATGGTAATTACATTTTGTCCCTCGACAAAAGATTCATATGAAATTTGATAATCCTCAATTATTTCGGTTGTTCCATCGGAATAAACACCCTTGACGACCATTCCGGATTTATCTAACTCTTGACCTATAAAATAATTAGTTTTTAAAGGCAATGTGTCAATAAATATTTCATTTAATGTAGGTTCCTCGACAGACATATTAATGCTAATTGATGACCTATTACTTGTCTTATTTTTTACTTCTATTGATGTGTTTTGTGCAGAGATTAATTTGTTATTAAATACTCCATTAGTTAAAACCACATCAGAAATCTTAGAATATCTATTTTCATAATCTATACCATATATACTAATTGGTTCATTTACATTTATATTAGCTGGAATGATTATTTTATCTATATTATTAATATCTCTAGTTAATGCTGAATTAAATCCATCTTTGTCAACATATTCTATCATTATTGACTTATACATAATATTTCTATATTCGCCATAATAGAAATCTATACGAGCCTTCAAGTAGTTTATCAAGTTAGTACAAGCTTCTGGATAGTTCTCGCCACCCATCCAATATGTCTGTTCACTTTTCATAGTGGAATAATTCCACCTAGAATAGTTCATTAAGGCACTATCGTGTGTATCTTCAAGATATTTAGCAACATATCCAACAATTCCAGAATATGAGTCGTCTTCATTCTCAGAATAAGACAAAGCGGTTTTATAATTTCTGATAAACACTTCATCTATCAAATCTGAAAATTCTTGTCTTTGCATTAATTGGTTATACCACACAACTCTCTTGCCAACGGCTCCAAACGAATCATTAAGTAGGTTGTAATATTTCAAGTTTGCATAGTCGGCAAGAATTTTTGCATAGAAACCTATTGTATTGTCCATATCCCAAATAGGTCCCATATGTAAAGTCTTTGCTCCAGTTTCAGCATCTGTGGTTGTATACATATATGAACTACCATACATTGCATCAAAATTTAATGATAATTCTTGAATCCAATAGTATTTAGCGAAAGATTCCATATCCAAATATGTTGATAGTTCTTCAAATTTCACGCTTTGGTCATAAATTTTGCTCTCAATAAAATCAATATATGCTTTTATTTCTGCTATTTTATTAGTTCTTTCTTCTATTGTTATATCGTCCAAATCTGGATTTTTGATTGTGAATTTTACAACTGTATTATAATCAGTCATAAACTGATAATCATCAACAGTATTATCTATCTCAATCAAGTAATCATCATCTGACACATTTATTCTATTCTCATCAACCTGAACTTTGCTAGTAACTAGATACATACCATTATAGTTTCCATTGATATAAACATTTGCAACTTCAAATTCCACCGAATAATCAATGCCAAACCAAGTTGCCAACTCATACCAAGTTGCAGTTCTTGCCAATGAGCCATCTGTATGATTTGCAATAAGTAGCCAAGTTTTGCTTTCTTTCATACCAAGCATACTAAATGAGTTTTTGAATTTTATTTGATAAGGTTTTTTTGATAATCCCCAAGAATAATTACCCCTACCTCTCATTTCTTTAATTTGTTGAGATTCTATATTACCATCATAATCAACAATCTTTGCCACACCGGTTGAACCCGTATTGTGATTTGAGTCCATATTTATGTTGCTAAAATCCAAATTACCATTAGTTAAAGAAATGAAAATTGAGGCATTTCCGCCTTGCATTAAGTTAAAGATATAATCTTTAGACATACTAGAATTACCAACTTTAACTTTAAATCGATTTAAGTTAGAAAAATCATACGAAGCACCTTGTATTATTTCTATCTCTGAATCATAATCAATATTATTTGAATCATCAATATTATAAATCTTTAGATATGCATTTGAAATATCTTCTGTTAAAATAGTATATGAAACGATTATATGCTCGATATCAAAGTAATTAGGCAAAAGCAAATAGTATTCGCCAACTTCTGGAGAGTAATAGCAATTTATGTTTTCTTGTATTGTAGTGTCGGTAACACTAAATGATTTCAAAGAAATTCCTGCAATTTGTTGTGTGATAACCGGGAAACTATTAGTTCCAGTCTGCCAAGCATTAAATCCATATGTGGAAGCATAAGAATTTAGCAATTCAAGCACTTCTTCAGATTTCAATTCTTCCTCAGTCTTAATTGCACAATTTGTAAATTCTCTAGCCGTAACACTAACTGCCTGAAGCAGTTTTGTACTAGTTGTAAAAATATTAGTTAAACTACAAGTTTTTGACCTATATGAAGCCACACCATAGTTGTTGGTATCTGAAGGACCCGTTAAAGTGCCGTTAAAATAAATATTTTCTAATGTAGCATTGCCCGTCACTATTAAAGCAATACAAGCACCCCAAGTTGTACCTGTTCCACCTAACGTAATATTGTTTGCATAACAATTTGAAATATTTCCATATCCATTAAGACTATCTGCAAAAGTTGACACATAGTGACCTAAAAATGAAGAGTCTTCTAAACTCAAGTTTATTATACTTCCCGACACATTAAAGAAAATTGAACTTCTAGTGTTTGTTATGCTAGTATAGTTGGAATAATCCATAGTTATATTAGATAAAGTGTATCCCTTGCCATTATAATTTCCTGCAAAAGATGGGCTAGTACCAATTATACAATCAAGTTTAGTATTAGTAAAATCAAGGTCTGCAGTTTGCTCAAAATATTTACCACTTAATGCTCTTCCAGACAACAAAATTTTTCTAAAGAGTGCAAAATCTTCTGAGGATTGTATTCTATATGGAAAGCCTCTTGAACCATCTCCACCAAAAGTATCAGATAATGTGCAGGATTCCACAGTTATTGCATCAAAAAATATTGAAGCAACTTGGTCAAGTCCACAACCACCAAAGCAAATTTTTATGCCATTATCGTATGTTCCTTCGGTGTTGTCAAAAACTACATTTATTTCACTCCAAGATGTGGAAGAGTATAAATTATAAATATCAACTTTTATTTGGTGCTTTGAATCTTTTTTCAAAGAGAAAGCTTCACTCAAAGGTAAAGCAAACGAACCATTTGCATCAAAGTTTGATGTATAAAGTGTTATCTTTGAAGCGTTATTTAGGCTCGCATCTGCGTTAATATATTGCTCTATATAATCAATTTGACTAATAAATGTGCTATCATTAGTTGTAATCTGAACTTCTTTAGGAAGAGCAATTATTCTAAATAATTGTTGGTATCTAGATATATCAGAATAAGTCACATTAAAAAAGTCTGATGTTAAATCTGAAAAGTCAAAATCTTTATATACTCCTTGTGAAAGTAAAAATGCTCCACCTTCAACTGGGGTTATTTGAGAAAGATTTGATATTTTATAAGCATCAAATGAAGCACGACCCACTTCTATCGCCAAACTTGATTCCGTAACATTCCACAAATCTATAGAATATGGTGATGAATTATTGGCCGAATTAATACTCGTGTATCCCTTATTGCTTATAATTGTTTTAGTGCTTTCAGTTAAAATACTCTCATCACAAGAATAAATTACAGTATCGGTGCTGTTGTTTGTAATTGAGAAACTACGAATTAAATTTCCTTCGCCAACAGAGGCATTTTGATCTTTGGCGTTTTTGCCTCTTGATTTTACGTGAGTAAGAGAAACTATGTAATCGGTTGATTGTTCTGGGGTGTACACATAGTTATGTTCAACCCAATTATAATAATTTGTAGTTATAAAAATAACAGTCCATTTTTCCGTAAAATCTTCGGTCTGTTCAAGAGAAAAATTTGTTTCCGAATCGCCAACAAATCCACCCGCTGTTGAAAATTTCTTTGAATATAGAATTATTTGAGGGTCAACACCTATTTTTGCAGTTAAATAATTATTAGATACTAGCCAGTCTGACATTTGCATAAATTGGTCTAGATTAGAACTATTAATCGATGGGGTTACAATTTCAGAACTATCATTATATTGAACCTTACCAATAATAAGTGCTATTGTATCGGCTCCAAATCTTCCTCTATGCTCTAAACTAAAATTATATTCTTCATTTTCTGCCAATGAAACATTTCGATAATATGAATTTCTTGCATTACTATTTAATTCAAAAAATATGCCTTCCTCAGTAATCGTTTCATCATTTGAGAAAAATAAAGAAGCATTTCTATCATCAAAGGTTTTCCATCCAGAATCACAATCTGAAGTTATTCCACTTGTTGAAGATTCTAAATCAAAATTATCATAAACTACATTCCCACTTAATGCATAAACATTATTACGATTAGTTTTGTTAGAGTCTAAAGCATTAACACAAACTAAACTAATAACCGAAATAGCACTCAAAGCAAAAGCTAAAAGATATTTTCTTAACTTTTTCATTTCTTCCTCCGCACACTTAATACCACTAATAGTGGTAACAAATTTAAAGCAATATTTTTCTTATAATAACATATAATTTTTTCTAAAAAAAATAATTTAATAAAAAAAATATAAATATTTAAATTTTTTTTAATATCACCTTAATTTATTTTTTACATTATATAAATGGCTTATTCGCAAAATTCTAGCCTATTTTTGATTTTTGTCTATACTTTAAAGTAAAAGCATTTTTTACACCAGTGTCGCTATTTGTTTTGTATTTAAAATCATAACAAAAAAAATTATAGTTTCGACATTTTGCTTTTGCATTTTTATGTACATTAATATTTCAACTAACCTATAAATGCATTAAGAATAATAAATGAAAAAATGAAAAATCAAGCCCTTTATGAAAAGGTCTTGATTAATAAATTATTTTGACATTTCGTCATCTGAGATTTCATCAGTTTCATCAGCAAAATATGTTTTAGGTTCTTTAACAGGAACATTAGAACCAAGGTCTTTAAGTCCAGTATTTATCGGCGAAGTTGTTTTCCCCTTTTTTCTATCTATAGATAATTGAATTGCTTCATTTCTACGAGCAACTGTACGATTTTCAGTTAAAATCTCTCTAATTCTTTGTCTTCCTGCTTCCCTATCAGGAGTAACACTTGCACTATACTTGTCTATAAAGTATTGTACCGCACCATCTACTTCACTACATATTTGATTTTCTATTCCTGCAGTAAGTTTATCTGTTCCCTGAAAATTAATTTGATGAGCGATATATTGAATAGGATTTACTTTTACAAAATATGGTCTTTCGTTTCCTTGTGGTTGAGGGTTTTCTTCAACAGTAATCTTATACCAGAAACTATTTGGAGCCAATTCGCCGTCTTTAATTGAGTTATGTTCAGCGCCTGCTGTCATAGCCCCTTTAAATGGTGTATAAGGACCTCCAGAAATTAAGTAAATTGGTTTGCGAATGATATGAGAGCCATCACTCTCACCAACCACAGCAGTTTTAAAATAATTCATTGTAGTTCTAGCAAGATAAATATCTGCTCCACCTCTTTTGGTCGCTCTTTCTTCCATTTTCCTGCCAATATATGCGCCAGTAGTAGCCGTATTATTCCAGTTAATGGTCCTAATACCAACGTCTGCTTTGCCAACAATATCGTGCTGAAGTTCAATATTTACTAGTGCCTCATTGCACACCTTTTGGTGAAGTCCAAGTGCCTCTTGTAAGATTCCATAAACATCAATTTGATGATTTTTTAGTATTCTATGTTCTTCAGTGCCTCTAACCATAGCAACTATCTTTCCTTGTTGAGCAAGGTCTTTAAATAATGAATAAAAGTAAGCCACTTGGTCTTGATAAGATAATAATTGTCCATTTCTTGACTTAGGGACATAAGTAAACAGCCCACCATTTAGAAATACAATTGCATTCTCACTATCTTTCATAAGTTGAACATTGTTTTCAAGTTCTTTAAGATATGGATTTCTTTTAGATAGTATCTCGCCACTTAAATCTCCTGTAACACAAGCATAACCCATATCCACATTACTAATTTCATTCAACCCGACACAATCTCCTGGCATTCTATAAGAGTACACACTTGGTGCAATTTTAGTTGGTTCAACTTCGACCGCATCTAGTATTCTCTTTCTTACATCATCTCCCGACTTTTTTACAAAGTTTAGATTAACACCTTCATACATTTCTTCGGTTATACTATTATTTGGTTTTGCCATAATATTATTCCCCCATCTCTATTTCGTCAGAGTCTATATCTTTAGGAACTTTTCTTCTTCTTTCAGTAATAGACTTGGCAACCGTGTCCCTAATTCTTTCTTCGTAAGATTTAATTGCGTCAACTGTGGCATCTATTTTCTTTTCAACATCACCAAAACTTCTATCTCGTTCTCTCTCTATTGCTCTTTTGGTTGCATTCATTCTTTTTCTTTGAATATTGCTTGTTACCGAATTGGTTGGACTAAAGAATGCACAAGCAGGAACGATATCTGGATACTTCACACCAGTAGGAGAAATTTTGCCAGCATATGGATTAGGCTGAGAACTAATAGCCATCCAGATGGCAGTCTGTTTCTTAATATCTGGCATAGACATTCCTGCACCATAAGTGCCACCACCACTGGCAGGAAGTGTTAAACAAAGAACATCGTGATAAACTTGTTGACCATCATCGCCAACATTAATAAGTCTCTCATATTTCATAGAATGTTGATGAGTATGTCCAATAACGCATAGGTCTGCATTATCTACATTTCTAAGAAGCCTAAATACTCCATCTACATTACTAATTCCTGTTCCGTGATGTGAAACCACGCCAAAATGAAATTTGCCATCTGGAGATAATGGCTGTCTTAGAACTAAATCGGTACTAGCAAAATATGGTGCAAAAACCTCACCAACACCAGCAACCTCTGCAGCCATCTTAGTTGTTGACACACCAACCGCTCTAGATATTCTATCATCGTGATTACCACTATGTAGAACAACAATTTTACCCGAGTCGTTTAGTGCTGTTAACAT
>JBJEXU010000105.1:0-2555 GCA_051886095.1 Christensenellales bacterium
AACGATTTGTCCAGTTTTAACTTTTGTCATTATCTGCCTCCTTTTTTATTCTTACGCAATATGTTAGTTCGCTATCGTAAGAAGACTTTATAAAAGCAAATAAAAAATTATAATCTTTTGTCATACTAATTGCAAAATACTTGACAAGAGTGTTATAATAAGTATGAAATATCGTTCCCAAGCATATTTCATAAATTCTGTTACCCCATATTGTAGGTAGCAGTTTTTTTATTTGCAAATTATTTATTTTTCTTCAAAAAGTCCTATAAGCCTTTTTTCAAAATCTTTCAAATTTTCACCATTTATATTTAACCAATTATCATAATTATCTTTTATATTACTTGCACATTCAAAAGAAGTATTAAATCTATTTTGAATATCAACAATTCCTTTACAATTAGTTTTCCAAACTAAAGGAATAGGGGCAATAGCATATCTTGCAAAAAAGTCTGCTTCTGATTTTGCTAATTCGCTCTCACATTTATGGCCTAATATGTAATGACCAAGTTCGTGAAAAATAGAAAAACGTTGTCTTGTTGTGCTATTATCAATGTCATTATAAAAAATATAACTTTTATCATTTATACAAAACATTATTGCCTCGCCTTCACAAAAACTTATTTTTTCTAATTGCTCATTATCCAAAAACGAAAATGGAATTGTTTTTATTCCGAGTTTGTGTGCTAACTCAAAACAATTTATAGGTAAGGTATGTATATTAAATTTTTCATATGTTGCCACAATTACAGATTTGATTTCCTCATACCTATCATTGCTTAAACGCACTATTTATTATCCTCGCTCTTCAATAAAATGTTAATAATTTCAATTTTTTCTTCGTTAGTTAAATTTGTGGCATTTCTAGTAACAAAAAATTTTAATTTACCAAAATCGCATTCAATTTCACTATCTTTACTTTTATTAAGTAAAAAATCAACGGTAGTGTTAAGTGCTGTTGCTATATTTGCTAAATTTTCAGCATTTGGCTCTCTATCATTGCTTATATATCTTGAAATCGTAGCTTCTTGAACATTAAGCCTATTAGCTAACTGTTTTTGAGTTATGCCCTGCTTTTGCATTAACTCTTTAATTTTGCTTCCTATATTCATATTAGTAACCTCTACTTACCAATATGGTAATATATTATTTCCAAAATGTCAAGTATTTTTAGAATTTTTTTACATCTCAAAATCTCTTTCTCTTCGTTTCCTTTTTCGTTCTTCTTGTTCTCGGAGCATTTCAGCGACTTTTCGGTCAAATTCTTCATCAGAAAGTTGTTTTTGTTTTTCTTGCTCTTCTTTTTGCTCTTGTTCAACTTCTTCGCGTTTCTTTTCGTTTTCAATAATCTTTTCATTTAGTTTGTCTGTTGCTTGTTGAACATAATCACTATTAACACTATTGTAAATACCTATTGTTGTTTTTACGTCTTTATGTCCTAAAAGTTGTTGAATAACTTTTGGATTTTCATTAAGTTCAAAAAGCATATTTGAAAAAGTATGACGAAGCGAGTGAAAATGGATACCAGAATTTTTTAATCCATTTCTTTTCTTAAATCTATCAAAAATATGCCTGCAACCTGAATATGTTCTAAGTGTGCCATCATCATTTGCAAACACATAAGAACCGGGCAATGTTAGGCTTCTGGTAACATTAAGATTGGTTTGCTTTCTCAACATTTGTTTTTCTTTCCATTCTTTTAGCGTTTTAACAACAATATCTGTTATTGGTATGGTTCTTACACTACAAGCAGTTTTCGTGTCGCTACGCACAGTTTTTCGGCTTATTACATTACCTTCGGCGTCAAATCTTGGGACTTGTGTTATTGCTCTTAATACTTTTAACTTCTTATGCTCAAAATCGACACAATTCCAAGTTAATGCAATAGCTTCGCCAATTCGCAATCCAGCAAATATAAGCGTTATGCAAAGTGGTTTAATAAAATTGGCTTCATCATTGTTTAATGCTGTTAAAAATTTATCTCTAACTTCCGGCAGTATTGCTTTGTAGTTTTGTTCATCATCATAAATCTTTTTATCTCTGCTTGCAATTTTGATTTTTAACGTTGGATTAACTTGCACCCATTTGTTATCTATAGCATACTCAAAAAATTGACTTAATAAATGTTTATTTTTCTTTATAGTTACATTTGCGTGTTCGGTTTCAATCATTCTATTAACAACTCTTTGAATTGCATAGGTATCCACTTCATAAACTTTCATATTGCCAATTACGGGAACAATATGCAATTTGAAATTACGAATTATACCTTCAAAAGTTCTTGGCGTTACGCTACTTTTTTTGAAAGTCATTAACAAATCAAACATTAGTTCCTTGAGATTATGAGTTTCAACAAGTTCATAAGAATTGCTTTTTACTCTTCCGCTTATTTCACTTAATTTTTTTGCTACTTCTGTTTGAGATTTTCCATAAGCAAATTTTCTTATAGGTTTACCGCTTTTAGCAAAACCAATACTTATATATCCAGCCCATCTTCCATCTTTTCGTTGAAAGATAGAACCTTCATTATTTGCTCTGCGAGTTTTTCTTACTGCTTT
>JBJEXU010000106.1:0-2543 GCA_051886095.1 Christensenellales bacterium
TGTTTATATCAAATGCCACCTAAAGGTGTCGCTTGTATAAACTTCCTATATTATAATATTAAAACATTTTTATACTTAATTTTTAAAATATTAACTTAGGAGAATTAATGAGTAAGAAATTAGACGAATTAAAAAGGTCTCAAGTAACTATATTGGGTTATACATTTAAAACTAAAACTTTTATTACCACTATTACCATTGCATTAGCCGTTTTGCTTTTATTGGTGGCATTAACTTTATTGGGAGTGGAGATTAGTTGGTATGGAGTTCTGTTTGGTCTAGGTTTTCTTTCGGCATTATGTCTTGCTGGGCAGAATTGCAAGTTAAGAGATGTTGACCCAGAGTTCCCTTATACACTTGTTTGGTTTGTTTTCCCTTTGTCCATATTAGGTGCAAGGCTTTATTATCTAGCATTTCACGGTGGAATTGGATCTTTTGCGGATATTTTTAGACTTTGGGAAGGAGGGCTTGCGATTTATGGCGGTGTAATTGGGGGATTACTAGGATTAATCATTTGTTGTTTGATTAAAAAAGTTAATATTGTTTCCACAACAGATGCAATAGCCCCACTACTTTCACTTGGTCAATTTTTTGGCAGGATTGGTTGTATTTTTGGTCATTGTTGTTATGGAGTAGAAGTTACCAACAAGGCTCTTCAGTGGTTTCCAATCGCAATTAATATAAGTGGAACTTATCATTATGCAACGAATTTTTATGAAAGTATTTTAAATCTTGTGCTTTTCTTTGTGCTAACGACCTTACTTAGAAAAACTAAAATTAAAGGTCTTACAACTTGCGGGTATTTGGTTGGTTATGGGGTAATTAGATTTGTTTTAGAGGCTTTTAGAGCAGAAGAACAAACATTATATATTGGCAACTATCCAGTTTCTCAACTTGTAAGTATAATTTGTGTTTTAATAGGTGTAATTGGAATATGCACATTATTAATTGTCAATAATAGAAGAAAAGAAAATTCTACTAATGTCTAAAGTTTGGCTATATGTAGGTGTTTTTGAATATTTTATTAGAGGCAAAAATTGAAGAAAATTAGAATTGTACAATTTATAGGAATAATTTTATTTTTTGTATATTTAAGTTTAATCATTGTGGATTTTATATATGATTATTTAGGACGGTTTGATGTTTTAATTTTATCCATAGTGCTTGCTCTAATTTCTTTAAATCTTATATACAAAGGAGTGCTTATAAAAAGTAGTTCTACCCTTTGGTTTTCAATGTGTCTAATTCTGTTTGCTATTGTGATTGCAATTTTTGAACTAAATAAAATAAATCCATTAGATTATTATTTTATTTTTGCGTTAATTCCAATTATTTCTAGCTTAATTAATGTTGCTATTTTTGCAAATTTGATTTATATTAAAGTTATAATAATCAATATTTCCATAATTGTACCTATCTTTGTTATGTATTTTACTAAACTTAGTTTATGGTGGATTATTGGGATTGGTGTTTTTAGCCTAATTTTAGGCATAATTATTTGTAGATTTATTAATTTTAATCGGGAGAAAGTATAATGGCTAAGTTTGATATAAATAAAAAAGGTTATGATACTCAGCAGGTAGATAATTTTATTAACAAATTAAGTCTTAAATATGAAGAAAAACTATCCGAGCAGAAAGATAGGGTTTTTTCATTAAAAAATGAACTTTCTGTAATGGAGAGTAGGCTTAATAGTTATAGGGACAAAGATAAGCAAATATCCCAGGCGTTAATGTATGCTGTTGAGAAAGCCGAAGAGATTGAAGGCAATGCAAGTAAATTATACGATTTAGAAATTAAAAGACTTAGATTATTATACAAACAATGGGAAGAATTAGTTGAAGAATTAAAAATGGTTCAAATGCCAGCGGAATTACAATCTAGACTTCAAGAACTAACTAGAACTATAGGACAAGTCCTAGAACAAAATAATAAGATTGGCGTTAATATGATAAGAAAAGATTTACATAATAATAGTGATAACTATATTAAAAATCTTCTAAATAAAATGGATTATGAAATTAACTCTAAGCCAAAGCAAACTCCAACTAAACCAGTATTATCTAAAATGAGTGCCGAAACCGAAAGGGAAAATTCTAGAATAATTGACCTTAGTGGCAAACTTGATAAAATTAAAGTTAAAGGAACGGGAAGTCTTGCAGAGAATTATCTAAATAGTGATGAAGAAATGTCGTCAGTATATGCTAATAATATTACTAGAAAAACTGCACCTAAGAAGAGTGAAAGCGGATTTAATTTAGAGGACGCACTTAATCCTAAAGAAGATTTAGATGAGATTATGAAGGCGTTTGATTTCTTTATTGATGAAGAGAATAAATCAAATAAAAAAGCAAATTAATTTATTGTTTTAAGATTGAAAATAAAAACATCTAGACAAATTTCTTGTTTAGATGTTTTTATTCTTAAAGATTGGTTTTTAAGTGGCTCATACAATTTGTGACAAATTTCAATTAATGAATTTTAGAAGGTTACGAAACACACGGGTATGTGTATGTAAGTAGGCTGAAAAAAAGGATAAAAAG
>JBJEXU010000107.1:0-2541 GCA_051886095.1 Christensenellales bacterium
AATAGAGGTGCTTGTGTTCAGGCTTGTAGATTTGAATATACAATCTGTGAAAAATCTAGAAATGGTGAATACTATGAAATTCAAGAAGATAACAGAGGTACTTACATCTTAAATAGTAAGGACCTTTGTATGATAAGATATATCAAAGAACTTGAAGATGCTGGGGTGACTTCTTTCAAAATTGAGGGAAGAATGAAAAGTCCTTACTATGTAGCGACCGTGACAAATGCATATAGGCGTGCCATTGATGATTATGTAAGTGGTAAAGATTTTAATGAGGATTTGTATGTTGAATTAGAAAAAACAAGTCATAGAAAATATACAACAGGTTTTTATTTTGGAGATAATAACAAAGAATGTCTAGAGTCTAGTATGCCAATTCAAACTCACGAATTTATGGCTATAGTTAAATCAAAAACGGAAAATGGTTTTGTTAAGATAGAACAGAGAAATAGGTTTAAAGTAGGTGATGAATTAGAAGTTTTATCTCCCCTTGATGCTTTTAATAAAACAATAATTGTTAATGAGATGATAGATGAGAAGGGTAATATTGTTACCGACGCTAGTTTGGTACAACAAATTTTATTTTTAAAAACTGAACTTAATTTAACTGAAGGGGATATCCTTAGAAAAAAAATTAATTAATGAATTATATTTTGGTTGTGGTAGTTTAAATTCCACAACTTTTTTTGTAATCTTATATTTAAATACAATACTTTTAATAATCTTTAATTTTCAACTTATTGTCATAAAATTTATAAATTTGTACTTGATGCAGAAAATGTTGTTTTTATTATTTTTTGATAGGCTGATGGTGTGGTTGTCAAGTAATAAACCCTAACAAATTTTTAGTGAATAAATATAAAATTTTATGAATAATTATGATTTTAATATTTTTTATTATAATTATACAATAAAACTTATATTTATGCATTAAGCAAATATGACTTAAATAAATTTTATTGCGTGTATAATTATGCAAATAATATAATAATTATAAAATTAGATTAAGTACTTTTTTCTTGATATTTACTAATTAATTGTTTAATTGGTTTATAAAAATTATAGGGACAAGCAAAATTCGATATTATTCGACATATATTACCTTTAAGGTGAGGTGGTATATGATTATTGAAACTTTTATGGCATTTATGCAAAAGGTTATGTTGTTTTCTTCCTACATTAATAATAATTCTTCATTTCCTAAACCTCTTACTAAGAAGGAAGAACAGGAATACCTTGAAGCTTACGAAAAGGGGGATGAGAAGGCTAAAGAAATTTTAATACATCATAACTTAAGGCTTGTGGCACATATAGTTAAGAAATATAGTCAGGCTGATGAGGCTGATGATTTAATTTCTGTAGGTAGTCTTGGACTTATAAAAGCAATAAATACATATAAATTTGGTCACGGAACTCAGTTTAGTACTTATGCAGCAAGATGTATAGAAAATGAGATTTTGATGTTGATTAGAGCGAACAAGAAGCATAAGACAAATATTAGTGTTGAAGATATTTTGGGAAAAGATGATGAGGGGAACGAGATAACTATTGGTGATTTGGCATATGATGAAAATTCAAATATTGAGATGATTGCAGAACAAAAAAATATTTCTGATAAATTAGATGCGGTTTTAAAAAATTACCTTACTAAAAGAGAATATCAGATTATGTGTTTAAGATATGGCTTGCTTGGTAATCCTATACTTCCACAAAGAGAAGTTGCGGTTAAATTAGGCATAAGCAGAAGTTATATATCTAGACTTGAAAAAAAATCCATAGAAATAATTAAAAAACACATTAATCCTAAAGAATTTGGATACTAGCAGAAAATGGATTTTATTTTTAGATAATTTGTATTGATAAAATAAATAATTTGTGATATAATACCTATACATTAGATATACAGGCGATTGCGTATTGATATTCAATATGAGGAAAGTCCGGGCATTATAGAGCAGGATGCCAGTTAACGGCTGGTGGAGGTGACTCCAAGGCAAGTGCAACAGAAAGTATACAGCACTTAAGTTTACTTAGTGCGATAGGTGGAATAGTAGGGTAAGAGCCTACTAGATGTATAGGTAACTATATGTCTGTGTAAACCCCATCCAATGCAAGGTAAAGAAGCGTTTTAAAGTTGCTCGCTAGCTTCTATACACCGCTTGAAATTGTTGGTGACGACAATGCTAGATAGATAATCGCTTAATACAGAACTCGGCTTATGTGTATTCTAATTATTAATTGTCTTAGATTTTGTTCTAAGGCAATTTTTTATTGACTTTATGACTTTATATTATGGTTTATTGACAATAAGTGATTGTTTTAGTTAATTATTTTTAATTAATTGTTATAATTTAATTTATGTTAAAATTCACAAAAATTTGTAAAGTTATTTGTAAATTTATTTTTTAATAATTTTGAATAATCAAACTATATTATATAATTTAAATATATTCATTATTCAAAATTTATGTTTAAGTATAATATCTTGTATATAATTATTTTATAATGTATTTGATTTGTTATGATAATTGTGCTATA
>JBJEXU010000108.1:0-2528 GCA_051886095.1 Christensenellales bacterium
TATTTATTTTCTTTCTTCTTCTTATCAGTCTTAGGTGCATTCTTAGCAATAGGCTCTAAAATACCTTGTCTTACAAGAATAGTTCTTGCTGTTTCGGTAGGTTGAGCACCATTAGCAATCCATCTTTTAGTTGCTTCTGCATCAAGTTTAATCTCTGCAGGCTCAGTAAGAGGATTATAAGTACCTAATTTCTCAATATAAGCACCATCTCTAGCCTTTCTGCTATCTGCTACTACAATACGGTAAAAAGGTGATTTCTTATCTCCCATACGAGTAAGTCTAATTTTAACTGCCATAGTTTTTCTCCTTTAAATATATATTAATTTTTGTTGGATAAACCAAAAAAATTTTAAAACATTTTTAATTACTAAATTGACTAGTAATATTTTTAGAACGGCATTCTAAATCCGCCCTTCTTTTTGCCATTAAACTGTTTCATTAGTTCTTTGGACTGATTAAATTGCTTAAGTAAAATATTAACATCTTGAATAGTTGTACCACTACCAGAGGCAATTCTTTTCTTCTGACTGCCTTTGATAATATCTGGGTCTTGGCGTTCTTTAGGAGTCATACTAAGGATAATTGATTTATTCTTAGCAAGTTGTTTTTCATCAATAGCATTTGCGTTCAATTTTAATTTATTTGAACCAGGTATCATTGCAAGAATATCGCTTATACTGCCCATTTTATTAAGTTGCTCAAATTGAACAAGGTAATCATCAAGAGTAAAACTATTTTCCCTAAACTTCTTCTCTAATTTCCTTGCCTCTTCTTCTGTGTAATTCTCTTGAGCCTTCTCAATAAGAGATAGAACATCGCCCATATCAAGTATTCTACTTGCCATTCTGTCGGGATAAAATGGTTCAATATCGTCCATTTTCTCGCCTACTCCGCAGAACTTAATTGGCTTACCAGTAACTGCTCTAATAGATAGAGCAGCACCACCTCTTGTATCACCATCAAGTTTAGTTAGTATTACACCTGTGATATCAAGTTTCTCATTAAAAGTTGATGCTACATTTACACTTTCTTGACCAATCATACTATCAACTGTAAGCAATATCTCAGTAGGATTAACCGCTTTCTTAATATCAAGTAGTTCGTCCATTAATTCTTCATTTATTTGAAGTCTACCTGCGGTATCAATAATTACTGTATCATAACCTTTCTTTTCGGCATATTTAACCGCATTTATACTTGTCTTTTGAGGTTTATTTGTTCCTTCTTCATATACTTCAACATCAACCGCTTTACCAAGTGTTTTTAATTGATTAATCGCTGCTGGTCTATAAATATCGCACGCAACAAGCATAGGTTTTTTGCCTTGTTTCTTAAGCATTTTAGCAAGTTTGCCACACATAGTCGTTTTACCAGCACCCTGCAAACCGCACATCATAATAACTGTTGGTAGTTTGCTTGATACCTGAAGTTTGGAATTTGTCGAACCCATAAGAGCCGTTAATTCCTCATTAACAATCTTAATTACCTGTTGTCCGGGTGTTAGAGATTTCATTACTCTTTCACCCATACACTTCTCGGTAACTTTGTTAACGAAATCTTTAACAACTAGATAGTTAACATCTGCCTCCAAAAGAACAAGTTTAATCTCTCTCATAGCATTCTTAATCTCTAGTTC
This sequence comes from Christensenellales bacterium, assembly GCA_051886095.1. Classification (GTDB taxonomy): domain Bacteria; phylum Bacillota; class Clostridia; order Christensenellales; family UBA1242; genus UBA11490. Next base: position 1,637 of record JBJEXU010000108.1, read on the forward strand.
GGTTAAAGTACCTCGCTTAGTAATCTTACTAAAGATATGATTAAGTTTCTCGCCAAGTGAACCAAATAATGCCATTCTAACTCCTCAAATCATCTATTATTTTGTTAATTCGTTCTCTCAAAACTGGATAATCACTAGCCAGTTTGTTTAATTCATTAGTTAAAAGTTCAACTCTGCTAACATAATGCAATTTATTCTCAAAACCCTCAAGTGCTTTAATAGATTGATTAATGCTATCACTTACCGCTTGTCTGCTTACATTAAAATTATAGCCAATCTCGGATAAAGATAAATTATCAAAGTAATAACTTGTTATCATATCATATTGTCTACTGGTAAGTAAACTTCCATATACATCAATAAGACTACTTACCCTCAAGTTATTCTCAATCTTCATTTATCACTCCATTTAGTGTAAAGCAAAACAACTTTACACTCTGTATTTTACATTAATAAATCTTCAATGTCAATAGTTTTAAATAATATTTTCTACAAATTCTTGAGCATTAAAAGGTTCTAAATCGTCTATTCCCTCACCAACTCCTATCCATTTAATAGGAATACCGAATTTCTTAGCAATGGCAAATACAACTCCGCCTTTGCTAGAGCCATCAAGTTTGGTAAGAATTATTCCATCAAGTGGCAAAATTTCGTTAAACATTTCCACCTGAACCATTGCATTTTGTCCTGTTGTTGCATCAATTACAAGATAGTTATAAGTAGAGCCATTCCATTCTTTGGAGATGATTTTTGCAATCTTTTTTAACTCTTCCATAAGACCCACTTTGTTATGAAGTCTGCCAGCAGTATCTACAAGGACAACATCATCTTTCCTAGCAACAGCACTCTTAACTCCATCAAATACAACAGCACCAGGGTCAACACCTTCTCC
>JBJEXU010000109.1:0-9411 GCA_051886095.1 Christensenellales bacterium
AGAGAGCCTTCCCTTGGTCCTGTATTTGGGATAAAAGGAGGAGCAACTGGAGGCGGTCGTTCGCAAGTAATCCCTATGGCGGATATTAATTTACATTTTAATGGAGATTTCCACGCAATTACTAGTGCAAACAACTTGCTTTGCTCAATGATAGATAATCATATTTTTCAAGGAAACGAATTAAATATTGATGAAAATAAGATTTTTTTCCATAGATGTTTAGACTTAAACGATAGAGCATTACGAAAAGTTTATGTTGGAAACACAAAAAACGAAACACCTAGAGAAGATAGTTTCTCAATTACTGCCGCAAGTGAAATTATGGCTATAATGTGTTTAAGTTCAAACCTAACCGATTTAAAGAAAAGACTAGGGAATATATTGGTTGCTTTAAACAAAAAAGGCAAGCCAATATTTGCTAAAGACCTACATATTCAAGATGCTATGGCCATTCTTCTTAAAGATGCCCTACTTCCAAACTTGGTTCAAACTTTAGAAGGTACACCTGCTCTTGTTCACTTAGGACCTTTTGCAAATATTGCACACGGTTGTAATAGTATTGTAGCAACCAAGACAAGTATGTCTCTTGCTAAATACACAATAACCGAGGCAGGTTTTGGAGCAGACCTTGGTGCTGAAAAGTTTTTTGATATCAAATGCCGAATTAGCGGGCTTACACCAAATGCAGTAGTACTTGTTGCTACTATTCAAGCCTTAAAATTACACGGAGGAGCAAGTTCGGATAATTTAAAAGAAGAGAATATCTCCGCTTTAGAAAAAGGAATGGGGAATTTGCTTAGACATATTGATATAATAAAAAATGTATATAAATTACCTCTTGTTGTAACTTTAAACAAATATACTAGCGATACAGATAATGAAGTTAAGTTAGTGACAGACAAACTAACAAGTTTGGGTGTAACTTATGCAATTAATGATGCTTGGGCTTTAGGTTCTGCTGGTGCTACCAACCTTGCCAACAAAGTCAAGGAACAGTGTGAGAAAGACAATTCTTCATTTGAATTTGCATATAAATTAGAGGCATCAGTTGAAGAAAAAATTAATTGTATTGCTAAAAAAGTTTATGGTGCTAAAGGTGTAGTTTTAAGCGATTTAGCCAAAGAAAAAATTGCAGAAATTGATAAACTAAAAATGAGTAATTTCCCAGTTGTAATTGCAAAAACACAATACTCATTAAGTGATAATAAAAAGTTAATAGGCGCACCAACCGATTTTGAAATAACCATAAGAGATATAGAAATTAGGTCGGGTGCAGAATTTCTAGTAGCGGTGGCTGGAGATATTATGCTTATGCCGGGGCTTAGCAAAGTTCCTGCTGGAGTCAATATGAAAATATCTAACAGCGGAAAAATTAGTGGATTATTTTAAAAGGTAACACAAATGGAAGAAATTTACGATGTAATAATTATTGGCGGTGGACCTGCTAGTATGAGTGCGGGAGTTTATGCCAAACAAATGGGTCTTAATACCCTACTTATTGAAAAGGGCGATTTCGGTGGTCAAGTAGCCACCACAAGTACGGTTACTAACTATTTGGGATTTGAAAAAATTTCTGGTCAGGAATTATCAAAAATTATGCATAAGCATTTAGAAACAACGAAAGTTAAAATATCCTGCGAAGAAGTGGTAAAAACCGAACTTACAAGTGAAATAAAGACAATTTATACTCATAATCACACATATAAATCTAAAGCGGTTATAATTGGTATTGGAACAAGTGCAAGAAATTTAGGTGTAGATAATGAAAGAAAATACTTAAACAAAGGCATTAGTTATTCTTCACTAAAAGATAGAGATAAATACGAAAACAAAGTTGTAGCAGTAGTTGGCGGTGGTAATTCGGCAATAGAAGACGCTATTTATTTAAGTGAAAAGGCTAGAAAGGTTTATCTTATTCATAGACGAAATGAATTTAGAGCAGACGCAAGTGTAGTAGAAGAACTTAAAAATAAACATAATATTGAACTTGTTCTTGAGTGCAAGCCCTACTCTCTAGAGGGAGATGAAGAATTAAAGGCAATTAATGTATTGCATATTCCAAGCAATGAAATAAGGAAACTTGAGGTTGATTGTGTATTTGTAGCTATTGGACGAGGCGCAGATACAGATATAATAGATAATAGTATAATTAGAAATTCTCAAGGCTATATAGAGACAGATAAAAATATGCAAACAAATTTAAGTGGTGTTTATGCAATAGGAGATATTAGAAATACCCCGCTTAGACAAATAGTAACCGCCGTTTCCGATGGAGCAATCGCTTCTGTTTCGGCATTTAATTATATTAGAGAAAGCAAAATATTAAAATAAAGAAAAACAAAATTAAAATAATTATAGGAAGGTAATTTATGAAAATACTAGTAACTGGCGGACTTGGATTTATTGGTTCACACACAGTGGTAGAACTTATTGAGAGTGGACACGAAGTAGTAATAATAGACAATTTAATTAATAGCAAAATTGAGGTACTTGATAAAATTGAACAAATCACTAAAGTAAGACCTGCATTTTATCCATATAATTTATTAACAATAGAGGATATTAGAAAAGTTTTCCGCGAACACAAGTTTGATGGAGTTATACATTTTGCAGGACTTAAGGCAGTTGCTGAAAGTATAGCAAAACCTCTTGAATATTATGAAAACAATATTGTTGGAACGCTTAACTTACTTAAATGTATGAGAGAAAATGAATTATACAACATAGTATTTAGTTCGAGCGCTTGTGTTTATGGACTTCCTAAAGAAAATCCTATAGACGAGGACTTCCCTAGCAACAGCGCCACTAATCCTTATGGCAGAACTAAATGTTTTATTGAGGAAATTCTAAAAGATTGTTATATTGCAAATAATAATTATAAAATAACTATACTTAGATATTTTAACCCCGTTGGTGCACACAAATCGGGATTACTTGGGGAAGACCCTAATGGTATTCCAAATAACTTAATGCCTATTATGCTTAAAGTTGCCGAAGGTAAAGCAGATATGCTACATATATATGGCAAAGACTATGCTACTAAAGATGGAACTTGTGTAAGGGACTTTATTCACGTAGTAGACCTTGCTAAAGGTCACGTGAAAGCCATTGAAAGAGTAATAGAGAGTGGTGTTCACATATACAATCTTGGAACAGGCAAAGGCACTAGTGTACTTGAACTTATTCAATCTTTCAACAAAGTTAATGGTAATCTAATCAATTATGATTTTGCAGACAGACGCCCTGGTGATGTTCCTGAGAATTATGCTAATCCTAGCAAAGCTAAAGACGAACTTGGCTGGGAGGCTGAACTAAACATTGACGATATGTGCAAAGACGCTTGGAAATTTAGCAAATCAAAAAAATAATGCTTGGAGTAATTAATGAGAGGGTTTATATTAGCATCAAACAATGCTCATAAGTTAGAAGAAATACGCAGATTTTTTTGCAATTACGAGATTTTATCTTTAAAAGATATTGGTTTTACTAAAGATATTATTGAAGACGGTAATTCTTTTGAAGAAAATGCTTTTATTAAAGCAAATGCTGTCGCCGACTATGTAAAGAGTATCAGCAGTTTTAAAAACTATCCTGTTCTTGCAGAAGATAGCGGGCTTTGCGTTAAAGCAATCAACAACGAGCCCGGAATTTATTCGGCAAGATTTAGCGGTAAGGGCGATGAGGGCAATAGACAATTATTACTAAAGAAACTTGAGAATATTCAAGACAGGACGGCATATTTTGAGTGTTGTGCAGTTCTAATTATGCCAAACGGTCAGAAATTTGTCGCAGATGGGAAAAGTTACGGCGCTATAACTAAGGAAAAAATTGGCAATGATAGTTTTGGATATGATTGTTTGTTTTTGTCTGACCCATTACAAAAAACGTTTGGTCAAGCAACACCTGAAGAAAAAGATAATGTTTCTCATAGAATTGTTGCTATGCGAGAAATAAAAGAATATTTAGATAATTACTATTCTAGTGAAGTGTAATAAACTACCCCAGTGTTAATTGTGATGATATAAAAATATTAACCCAAATAAATAAAAAAGATTACATCAACAATTTGGTGTAGTCTTTTTGTTTACTTAAAAACTTATTAACAAATTTAGAGTGCATACGAATAAATAATATAGATTAGAAGTTTAATTCACGAATACAAAGGTCTTAAAGTATTCGGGCTTCTTTAAATTTAGGAGGTAAAATGATTTATACTATACAATCGGGAGATACATTATATAACATTGCAAGAAGAAACAACACAACAGTTGAAGAATTGGTCTCACTAAACGGATTAACTAGACCAAACGATTTAGCAATAGGTCAAAATATTTTCATACTTAGTGCTAATGAAAAATCCCCTACAACACATACTGTGGTAAGAGGCGATACAATGTACAAGATTGCCCAAATGCACGGGGTTACACTTGAAGATTTAATAAAAGCAAATCCGCAAATTAGCAATCCTAATCTAATTCAAATTGGTCAGGTAATTAATATTCCTGGAACTAGCAAACCAGACATTGAAGTCAACGGTTACGCTATTGCTAATATTTCAGACAGTGTTCTAAGTAGAACATTACCTTATCTTACATATTTAAGCATTTTTAGTTATCAAGTTAAACCAGACGGTAGTCTTACTAATTTATATGAACAAAACCTAATAAACACGGCTAGAAGTGCAAGTGTTGCTCCAAATATGGTAGTTACTAATATTGGTGAGCAAGGCGGTTTTAATAGTGATTTAGCCAGCACAGTTCTTAACGATTTACAAGTTCAAAACACACTAATTTCTAACATTATATCTACACTTACTGCCAAAAACTACTATGGTGTTGACATAGACTTCGAATACATTTACCCTCAAGACAGACTTGCTTACGTGGAATTTTTAAAGAGATTAAAAACTGAACTATTAAAAATTGGTAAACCCCTTAGTGTTGCCGTTGCACCTAAATATAGAGATAATCAACAGGGGCTACTTTATGAGGCTCACGACTATCAGTTAATTGGCGAAATTGCCGACAGAGTAATAATAATGACCTACGAATGGGGTTATGTATATGGTGAACCAATGGCAATAAGTCCTTTTGCAGATGTTGAGGCCGTTATATCTTATGCCGTTACCCGAATACCTTCTAACAAAATTTTAATGGGAATGCCTAACTATGCTTACGACTGGGCAATTCCTTGGATGGAAGGCACTACCGCTAATACTATAACCAATACAAGAGCATTAGAAATTGCACTTGAAAATGGTTCTACTATTAATTTTGACGAAAGAGCACAGGCGCCATATTTTAACTATGTTGTTAATGGGCAGAGAAGAGTTGTATGGTTTGACGATGCTAGGAGCATTGACGCAAGGCTAAATCTTGTTACTAAATATAATCTTGCGGGTGTTAGTTACTGGACCATTAATAATTTCTATCCAGTTAACTGGACAGTGCTTGAGAGTAAATTCAATGTAGTTAAACTAATTTAAACTAGACACAATCAAACTAAAATTAAAAACATTAATAATCTTGTACTCTTTTTTGAACTTTTTAAGCAATTTTTAATTTATTAAGACATAATACAAACCCCTATATTTACATATTTTTTAAAAATTTTATTTATTTTTTGTTAATCGCATTGACATCTTAAAATTATATGTTATACTTTAGGTGAAATTTAAAAAATTTATCATTATTACTTGACTTTTTGTCAAAAATTAAGATAGATTAAATTATTTTATTTACAAGCGATGATTTAAAGGGGTTAGTATGGATAAGAAGATATATTTTGAAGACGCGAGAAAAAATGTTTTGGAATTTTTCTCGATTGAATTTCCAACTATGCAAATTGAACAAGTTGACGCCTTTATTAGTATATTTTATAAATTGATTAATTACGAAGAAGAAAGTCAAAAAATCAGACCAACCATTTTGATTACAAGCAATATTAATTCTATTATTCGTAATGTGCCTAATTCTAAAAAGATTTTATTTTACGAAGACAAAGACTTAACTAATTTCAAGGCTAGAATTAAAGCCCTTATGTGTTTCTGCGGAAGCGATTGGTCTATATATATCAGTTTTGGCGAAGAGGTTATTGAATTTGGAATTGTTAAAAACCTTACTAGCATTAAAGAAAAATCTTTACTTCAATACATTAAGCAAAAGTCTGTTTTAGACGCAATTTCTAAAAGAACCAATTTAATTATTCTTAACGTTCTTGGTGGTGGTGTTTGCCAACTAACTGGGGAAAAAGGCAACAAATGTTCTGTATGTTTTAACCTTAACAGTCACACCGAATATAATTGGGATTCTGAAATTGCCGAATTTGTTGATGCTTGTGTTTCTAAAATTAAAACCACTCAGAAAAAATTAGCAGATATTAAGAACCTTACTACAAATATTTTCTATAGAGTTTTAAGAGATTCTCACGGAACTATTTGTGTGGTTGTTGATAAAGAATACAAAGATAAAGGTTTTCTTGCAGATGGAACTTGGTTAAAAGAACCTATAGAATTTGGTAAATTATTTTTGCGTTCTAGTAAGTTTGATGAAAATGTCCTTAGAAGTTATGCCGATGTTTTAACTACTATGCTTGACTTTGATGGAATAACTGTTATAGATAATGCGGGTAGAATAAGGGCTTATAATGTATTTATTGAAAGTAATCTAGATAATAAAAATAAAATTGTTGGTGGTGCTAGAAGAAGAGCCGCATACACACTTCTTCAGAACAAATCTAAGAAGATAATAGGTGTTTATTTCCAATCACAAGATGGAGACAATTTCTATAAAGAAAAGAGTGATTTAAAAAAGAAAAAGAAAATTAAGATTGTTGGTGGCGAAGTTGTTAATAATGATAACGACGATATGTTACCACTAGAAATTATTGCTAAACTTCAAATACAGAAAAAGAAGGAAGAAGAACACCAGAAAGAAGAGCAAGAGAAAGAAAAAATTAGACTTGAAAAAGAAAAACTAGAAAAAGAAAAAGCCGAAAAACTAGAAAAAGAAAGGCTTGAAAAAGAAATTATTGAAAAACAAAATAAAATTGAAGACGATAAAGTCTATAATAATTTTGTTATTGACAAAGAAGAACTAGATGTCCCTCTAAAAAAAGACGATGAAAACTCTACAGAGAGTCCTAACAACTTAGGCAATGAAGAGACCATTAACATTGCTGACGACACTATTAATACCGAGAATTTAATACAAAATTCTAATAACACTCAAGAATAAAAAAAATAACACCTATGTGAAAAGTAAATTTATACTTTCAAATAGGTGTTTTTATTTTTAACATAACAATTAACAAATAACTACAATGTAACTTTATGCAGATGTAACATTCATAACAAATTGGACTTCGTTATTATTATTTTCTTCAACAAATTCAAATGTTATTTGAATATCGGTGTGTGAATTTATGGCTGTTTGAAATAACTTTTTAACTTTATCTAAATAAGTCGTTCCTGTAACAGTATTAAGCATATCGGTAGTAACATATAGTTCAAAGTTATTATAAATTTTATTATTAGATAAATACTCTATTAAATGACCTGCTTCATTGTCTGCGTCAATCAAGAATGCTTGGTCAAATACCATTATAACACCCGTGTCACCCGCTTGATTATATTTTATTACCCCCCAACTATCACTATTTAATGTAAAATATTGTTCATTAAATTTCTTGCTACGCATTTTCTCAATCATCGCTTTAACTATATTATTATAGTTCATTGCGCCATAAACAGTACCACCCGAACTGATGTAATTATTGTACATATAATTATAATCTATAACTACTTCCATTGATGGTAGCGTTGAGTCAAGCATATAATAAAATAACGCTGAAAGGTCTTCGTCACTATCAATAACTAAGTCATAAGGATTATCTTTATAAATGAATGTTGTAATATCATAATAATCATAATTAACAGATGCGGTATAATATTCAAACTTAGTTCTTTTTTCATATTGATAATGTGTAGTCGCTACATCATTATCACTAAGAAGAAAATATTGATGAGTAGATATCTCATTAGAATTATCGGCACTTATAAGTGTCGTCCAAGTGATATCAACTAAGTAGTATTCTGCCAAAATATCATCTTCTGGATTTTTATCAAGAAGCACCTTATTCCAAGCGTGACCACCTTGTGAACCACCCGAAACTGCTGTGCCAACAATTCTTATTGCATCTATTCCTTCCATATTACACATTAAACTAAATGCCTTAGAGAAACCATCACATACAGCATAACCCGTTAGGAAAACACCTTCTAAGTAATACGCAGGGACAATGGTTACACTTTCAGTACTATAAGCACCGTCTTGCAAAGAGTAATAATCATAAGAAGTATTTGCACATATCCAATCAAAAATTGATAAAACTTTCTCGTAGTCGGTCATTTCATCGGAGATAATGCTATTTAATACAGATTTTGCCTTAGTATAGATTGTTTCTGCCATACTATTCTTGTCAACTATAGGTGTTATCTTATTCTCAACTGCCCAATAAAGTTCTTCTGACGAACTTACACTAGTATAAAGGATTTGTTTATCGGAAGCAAAATTATCGTAAGGTGTGTCATATTTTTCGTCTTTATTTCGCATTGTATGAGTTGACTTTTCATAATAAGGCACCCATTCGGCTTCTGGGAAATAATAATTCTCGTTAGGCACATTATTTAATTCGCAAGCAGGTAGTCCGTTAGAATTTAAATAATCATCATAATTTATAGAAATTCTATAAGTGTTTTTGTTTGATTCTATTGCTGAAGAACTTAATTCATATGCATTTCGAGTTTCGTACATATAATTAAAACTATCACTTATAGCAGAAAGTAACTTGGTTGCAGTGTTACTACCCGAATAAGTAGAGATTATATTATTTTGGAAGTTTGTTGAGAGTTTAATATCAAATTCGGATTGACGAGTTATAAATGTATAATAAACAATATTTCTAAGTTCTTGTAACGTCTCAATATAATAATCGTTAATGTATCCATCAAACATATAAATTTTATTGGTATATCCAGAATAGTTATCAGGATTAACGAATTTAATATCACTACAAACTAAATGTTGATTTTCTATTACTGCACCCATTCTTACAGCATAAATTTCATCTTTCAAATTAAATGTAGTGGATTGCAATTCAATAGTTGTTGTAGTTACAGGATAAATATTTAATCCTGTACTTTGTGAATATAGATATATTTCGTAACTATCAATACCATTAACGGGTACAAAGGTTACCCTCGTTCCGCTAATGCTAAAGTTTATATTAATATCTTCTGAAACCTCAACATTTGTGCTTATAGCAATGATTTGTGTTTTAGACTGAGTATAATTATAGGTAACAACATTACTCTTATCACTACTAAACATTAATGCTCTTGTAGGATTTGCA
>JBJEXU010000110.1:0-2505 GCA_051886095.1 Christensenellales bacterium
TAAATATTTTGCGTAATCGGCTGTTAGGAATGGGTCATTAATTCCTACAACTTCTACATTATCAAAGTCTTCTGCTATTCTGGTAATTAATCTACCAATTCTACCAAAACCATTGATACCAAGTCTTACTGTTTTATTCATATTATCTCCTTTTGAATGTAAATACCTATGTGTTAATTCTAAGCGATATTTAAATCATCAAAAACTTAAAATTACATATAGTAAATTTATTTTAGATTATTTTTAATCCTTAAATATTATAGCAAATTCTCACTATTTAAAGCAACTAAATTAGGCAATATAAATTTGCCGTCCTGATATATAAGAGTGTCATCAAAATAAATTTTTCCGCCACCATTTGCTGGTGTATGACTTTGAATTAGGTCTAGGTGCACAGCACTCTTATTGCCATTATAACAATCGTCATAACTACTACCAATAGCCATATGAATTGAAGATGACATTTTCTCGTCAAATAATATATCTTTTAGACTTGTTACGCAATATGGGTTAAGGCCAAAAGAAAATTCTCCCATATATCTACTTCCCTCGTCTGTGTCAAGAATTTCTCTGAATTTCTCCTTGTTATTACAATCAAAATCTACTATCTTGCCATTTTCAAATGTTAATCTTATATTGTTATATTCTACTCCATTATTAACAGCAGGGACATTAAATACTATAGTTCCGTTAATACTATCTTTAACGGGTGCGGTATAAAGTTCGCCATCGGGGATATTGCATTGACCGCTACATTTAATTGCAGGCAATCCCTTAATTGAGAACTGAAGATTGGTTGTAGGGGTTTCAATTCTAACCTTGTCGGTCTTCTCCATAAGTTCTTTTAATGGGTCCATCTTTTTATCCATTTTAGCGTAATCTAAAGTGCATACATTAAAGAAAAACTCGGCAAATTTTTCACTACTCATACAACTGCTTTGAGCAAAACCATAAGTTGGATATCTAAGTAGTACCCATTTTTTGCTACAACGAATTTTAAAGTGAACTGGTTCGACATATAGTCTACTAAAACTAGACATTGTAGATGATGGAACATCAGATAGTTCAAAGTCATTTAAACTACCACCTATTAAAATTACAGCATCACAACTTTGCATAATTGGAGTAACCATTTCTCTATAATAATTAAACATCTCGTCACTAGAGTTCAGTAGTAATCGGCGTTTAATTCTTTTGTCTAGCCTATAAACTAGAGGTATTGCTCCAACTTTAGTAATCTCCTCAATAAGAGTTTCAATAAACGATGCTGATGTGTCGGAATAAGTAATTAATACTTTCTCTCCTTTTTTGACACTGCACGAATAATTAACAAGTTTTCTTGCAAGTTCTTGTTCGTGATTTAATTTGTTAAACATATTATCTCCTTTTATTTTTTTATTTTAGACCATTTTTATTGATTTTTTGCACATTATATATTTTATTTATAAATTCTTAAACATTTTTAATCAAAAAAGACAAAAAACTCTATAGTTTAGAGTTTTTGTCTGTCATTTGTCTTCTTAAAAAATTATTTTTTAGAAATATTATACTTTTCTATTTTGTTTCTTAAATCATTAAGTTCAGATATTTCAGTAACTTGACCAACTCTAAAGTGTAAAGTTCGTTTTGTCACAAATACAAAAGACATAATAAGTGCAAGTACTCCCACAGCAAATAATGCAACATAAATTACGGCTAACATTTTCCAACCAAGTGAAATTCCAATTATTCCAATTAAGATTGTAAGTATTCCTACAAGGAGACAAGAAAGGGATACTATCCCGCAAGTTTTATAAGCCTTGATTTTCTCATCGTAGTTTTTATTCTCGTGCATTTTGTTGTCAATCTCAAGTTTTATTACATCTACAGGATATCCAACAAAACTATCTAAAACCCTTAACTGTCTATTCTTTGCTGGAAGTTGGTTAATAGTCTTAACTACATCTTGGTCGAATAATTGAATATCTGTTTCAGCACATCTATCTTTAAATATCCCTAGCATTTTAATGCCTAATGTATAGAATGCTCTTTTTAATTTTACCCAGATTTTCTTAAATCCAGAATATTCTTTCTTTAAATATACAATCTTATTACCTGCTTTCCAACTAGATAGAAATGCCTTAATAACATCTTTGTTAGGTTCTTCTTTACCAGAGTAAATTATTGTTGCATCATAGTCTTCGGTCATTTCCATACCAAGCGTTATAAGTTTATGTTCGTTTACTGGTCTATCTACCATAAATGCTTTAACTCTAGATTCACTTAAGAATGTGGTTCGTACTTGAGTAAATAAACTATTTAACTTGCCATTAATTGCAAAATAAATATCAAAGTCGTCATCTGTACAACTTTCGTTTATACGATTAAAGGTATTCTCAAAATTTACTTCATCTAGTACTGGTACAATAAATGCAATTCTCATATAATCTCCTAAAACGAATTATTATAATCCGGTTGTTTACTATAATTATTTATTAATGGTTAATTTTTAACTATATTTTATTT
>JBJEXU010000111.1:0-2492 GCA_051886095.1 Christensenellales bacterium
TTACTTTGATGGACTTAATAACACTCGCCACGAATTAATTATCAAAAATTGTTCATCGGGTAGTTTGGAAGATGGTAGAAGGCGATTAGCAACAATAGAAGCCATAGGCAATTCAGATGCAGAAGATATAACACAAGAAATCGTCTCTGCTGGTGGAATTGTTGGTTATACTGGTACCATAGGTGAAAATTACTTAAAGATTGACACTTGTGAGGTAGTTGCAAATGTTAAAGCACATACATTCTTGCCAAATGCAACTGAAGAATTTAATGTTAATCAGAAAGTTTATGCAGGTGGATTAATTGGTATTTGCCGTGTAACAACTTGGATAGCAAATAGCAAAGTTACTGGTGAAATAGATGGCAGTCGTGACAAAGCTAAGATAGAAGGATTTATTTCTGGTGGTGCAATAGGTAAATTTGATTCTTCAGACTGGCTAACAATTACTAATCTTGTAATAACAAATATAGAAATAAGTGCATATAAATTCGTCGGAGGAGTAATTGGAGAAGTTCTTAATGTATCTAATAGAGATAATATTCGTTGTAGTGCTACTTTAACTGATGTGACTCTAGGTGCATTATATGATGAAAATGACTTAGTATTCCTTGCTTACTTTAATAAAACTGATGAAACTCATAGAACTTATTCGGTTGAAGCTAATAAGACTACTGATACAATAACCTATACTGCTAAATGGGAAACAACTCAAACCAATTCAGAGACAGGAGAGGATGAAACAATTTCTGGCACTGTTTATAGTAATGAAGTTGAAAAGAATATTACTTATAAACTGGTAACTGACCAAAATTACTATACATTTGTACCAGGTGGCCAATATGGAATAACTGTTGGTAATGATAGAGCATATGATAAATTATTAGATGTTTCATTTAACGGCGAGGATTGTTCTAACTATACATATTATGATATTGGGGAATTTGATGACTATAATTTGGCTGAAGGTATTGAAGGGGTTGAGAAGATTGTTCAAAGTAGTACTAATTCTAAAACAAGTTCTTTAACTGATACTTATACTAGTCAAACCGAGGCTCAAACTACTGTTGATACTAAAGCAAATACAGTTGAAACCACTTATGACTATATTACTGGAGCAGAGATTTCAGATTATTTCGGTAGTGGATATAAGATAATTTACAAAATACCTAATACTGAGATTTATGTTAAACTTGTTATTACATCTTCAATAGATGAAGATGGCGACACTACTTCAGGTAGAGTAGAAGATAATGAATCATTTTCTCCTCCAAACTACGAGGCGGCAAATGTTTTCTTTGCTCAATCATTATCTGCAGGTTCTAAAGCCGAGACTTTATATAACAATGCTATTTCAGCATATAGTGATTTAACTGATGTTCAGAAAAGTCTTATATGGTCGGCTTATTATATAAAGAGAGATCAAGGCACTGAAAATGATAGTTTTCAGTACTATGGCAAAGTTAACTTCTTCTCAAATGGAGATGAAAGTAAGTACAATAAAACAATGGGAGGAGTCAGATATTATGTTGATAATGTTGGTTTTGCCACTTGGTATATTAACGACACAATTTATGCAATTATTGACGAGGAAAATAAAAATCCAGTTTGGTATTCAGATTGTATGAGTTTTGTAAGATTATGCTATTACATTAATGGTCTTGGAACTGAGTATGATTATATTACATACAAAATTTATAATCATAATGTATTACGTAGTTTCCCTAATGAATTTATTAATAGAACATTTAATAGTTATTCAGATGATATACTACCAAATCTACTAAGACCTGGCGATGTAGTCTATACAGTAAGCGGTGATAATGATGCTGGAACTAACCATATATTAATGTTCAGTTATTATGATGAGGTTACTGGCAAATATCATTTCATTGACCAATCTCATATAGATAGAACGGGTGAAATGAAAACTAAAAATGGCAAAAAATGTATTATGCTGGATAGTGGAGATTCTAGACCTTATTACAGATTTGCATATAGTACAGATTTATACATCTTTGATTGATAGTGTAATTACTTAATAAAAAAGAAGGCTAATTGCCTTCTTTTTTATGTAAAATTTAATTTTTAAATAAAAAACTGCTATTATTAGCAGTGAGTTATATAAGTGCATTAGGCAATCTTAAATAAATTTTTTAAAAAAGTCAAATAAAAAACAATAATTCTTTTAAAAAATTACAAAAAAGAATTGACACCTCTAAACAAATATGTTAAAATCTTAGATGCAAAATATTGTTTATTGGTGTGTAAACAATAGATTATTTGAACATCTTATGTCTTTAATATAATTTAAAATTTTATTTTTGGCAAATGATTTTCATATATTTTACAACTTAATATTAATTTTTAATTTTTTCAAGGGAGAGTAATCTTAATGTTAAATACGGCAGATATCAAAAAGATTAAGTATGGCAATAATATCCGTTATACTTTCGGAAAGTCAAAAGAAGCAGAGATGCCTTATCTATTGGAAA
>JBJEXU010000112.1:0-2489 GCA_051886095.1 Christensenellales bacterium
TTACTCCAGCGCGCTTACTCCACTCGTTTAATTGGTCACTTGCCGATGCTCTAAAGGTATCTCCCGCCACCATTAGAACACTTTTCTTATTCTTCTTATAATTATGAGCAAGTTTACCAATGGCAGTAGTTTTTCCCACACCATTAACTCCAACAATGGTAAATAATGCAGGATATTCAATTTGTTTTTCATCAAATGTTAATAGTTCAGCCATTGCTTTACGCAAAATTATTTTAAAATCCTCTTCCGTTTTAATTTTCTCTTTCTTAGCAAGTTTCTTAACATTATCTACAATCTCGTGACTAGCATCTACACCTATATCTGAAGACACTAGTATAAACTCTAACTCTTCATAGAAATCGTTATCAAGTTCACCGACAAAGATTTGAGAAATTTTCTTTGAGATTGCATCTTTGGTTTTCTTTAGTGCATTAAAAAATTTAGAAAATATACCCATTATTTTTGCTCCGTATTTTTAATTGCATCATTAAGTTTAACAGAAACCAATTTACTTACACCCTTTTCTTCCATAGTTACACCATATAAAGTATCGGCATTTTCCATAGTAGGCTTTTTGTGAGTAATAACTATAAATTGAGTTTCGTGTGAATATCTTTTTAAATATTTAGCAAGTCTTGTAACATTTGCTTCATCAAGAGGTGCTTCAATTTCGTCTAGTAAACAGAAAGGAAGAGGTCTAAGTCTAAGTATTGCAAATAGAATTGCAATAGCAACAAGTGCCTGCTCTCCACCACTTAGCAAAGATATATTACTTAATTTCTTCTCTGGTGGTTCTGCCTTAATATCAATGCCGGCTTCTAGCATATCCTCGCTATCCATAATCTCAAGCCTTGCGCTACCGCCACCAAATAGTTCCTTAAATACAATACCAAAGTTAGTATTGATTTTATCAAATTCTGTCTGAAATCTTACTATCATTTCGTTAGACAAGTCTTTAATTATTCTCTTTAAATCAGCCTCGGCTTTAATTAAATCTTGAGATTGATTATACATTTTGCCAAATCTTTCTTCTAAAGCCTTGCAGTCATCTATAGCACGTTCATTAATATGACCAAGGGCAACAATGTCTTTCTTGATTTTATTGATATTACTTATTCCCATTTTAATATCAAAATTTTCATCTTTTAATTCAAGAGCACTATCATATGTTAGACCATATTCAGTCCAAACTCTCTCTTGCATACTTTCTATATCTGTATCAACCTTAGAAAGAGCAATGTCTTGTCTATATTTCTTATCCTGAAGAATATTGACCTCACTTAGTAATTTTGTTCTACTCTCATCGAGTCTTCTAATATCTTCGTTAATTCCCGCTTTTTCAGTTTCCTTACTTTCTAACTGCTCCTTAGTTTTGTTAAGCAATTCATAAGTTTCGTTATTCTCAAGATTAGTTTCGCTCTCAAATACAACATTAGAAGCAACCGACAAAAGTTGTCTATTTTTATTACAAGCACTCTCAAGTATCTCAAGTTGTTCATTAGTAGCCTTAATAAGCCCCGTCAATCTAATTCTTTCTTGGTCAAGACTAATAAGTTCACTCTCAAGAGTTGCAATAGCAATCTTAAGTGCTGTAATACTTGCCGAATATTCTTCCTTTTGGTTCTTAAGTTCGGAGAATTGAGATACTGAAGTAGTGCCTAAATTTTCGGTTGTTTCAATATCTAATTTTACATCACTAATTTTATTGATTTGATTGATAATACCTTCTAAGATATGTTTATTTTTGCCTATATTACTACTAATTTTATTTCTTTCAACTTCATAATCATTGCAAATAGTTGTAAATTTATCATATCTTTCACTTTCTTGTGCAATTTCAATATCAAAATTATGCAAATTATCAGATGTAATTCTAATTTCTTCATTAAGAGATTTTAAATCTTCTATTAATCTTTTATAATCATTATCTTTATTTTGCTTTTCAGCATTTAATTTAGCAATTAACTTGCCACAATTCTCAATTTCTGTTTGTCTACCAAGTAAATTAGTGACTTGTGCTTTCTTACTACCTCCAGTAAGACTTCCTTGTGGAGAGATAATATCTCCATCTAGGGTGGCAATTCTATATGCAAAATTACATTTTCTAGCGATATTAAGTGCCGAAGTCATATTATTTGCAATTAAAGTCGTTCCAAGCAAACTGCTAATTACATTATTAAGAGATTTATCATACTCAATAAGTTCACTAGCGACACCCAAACAACCATCCATATTAAGTAAATATCTATTGCCATTATCAAAATATCTTGGCTTTATAGTATTTATTGGTAAGAAAGTGGCTCTACCATAATCCCTTTGTTTTAAATAATTAATTAGATATTTTGCGTGTTCATCACTAGTAGTAACAATATTCTGAACCGCATTGCCAAGAGCCGTTTCAACTGCCGTTTGATAAGTACTAGGTACTTTAATAAGTCCTGCTATTACACCTACAATTCTATATTTAATTTCATCATTTTTCTCGGCGT
>JBJEXU010000113.1:0-2475 GCA_051886095.1 Christensenellales bacterium
CATATCTTTAACAATACTAATTCTACGACCGCAAATTGTATTGAAAAATGTACTCTTCCCTACATTAGGCCTACCAATTAGAGCCACTAGTGGTTTTCGCATAATTCACCTTTATTATTTATTTAGTATATATAATTGTATACAAAAACAACTAAAATAGCAACCTTTTTATATAAAAAACCCAAACCATAGAATAAAACACAATTTTAATCTATTGGTTTGAGTTATTCTGTTATTTATCTGAATTTTCTTTTTGGGTAGTTAATTTTTTTATATTCTTAAAAAACATAAAAGTAGCATATATACTAGCACCAGCAAGTGCAATCAATGAAATTACAAGACCAATTACATTAATCTTTGAACTTTCTTGTTCGTCCATATAATCATTAACTGTTAAATTATCTGAACTCTCGGTACCGTTTATAGTCAAATCTCCAGTTTCAGAATTAACAGTGGTATTGTATAATGCAGTAGTTATAACATCTGCTAGTTCTCTCATACTCTCTATTTCTAATTCTTTCTCAACAAGATGTGAACCCATTTCAAAAAGTATTGCTTTGCTATCTAGTCCTTGATTATAATGTCCACTTGCATAATAAATATCAGTAAACAGCCAAGGATAAAGTTCATTTGCAACCGACATAATGTAAAGTGCGAATTCTTCGTTCAATGCCATATTTGAATTGGCTTTACCTATTACCATTCTTACCCTTCCTCTTTCCTTACCATTAATTTTAGTTACATAGAAACTTCTACTTGTTGCATCTCTATGAATATCAAATATGGCATCTGGATTATATGTACTTATTAAAGATTTAGCAGTTTTACTACTACGAGTATATGCAGAAGTATCGTGAGGAATGTGAAGGGTATCATCTAAATGAACATCAATAAAATATTTCTCCAATTCTGATTTAAAAGCCATAGCAACATCTTTAATTCCACCATTACCATAAATACTATCTACGCCATCACTTGGAACATAACTTTCATCATTATGTGTCATATACATACAAATTACCCTATCTTCAATTTTAATCGGTTTAGGCTCATTAGATATTTTAACTTTAGGTGGCGTTACATAACGAACAAATTTTGCAAGACCCTTTTTAGTTTCTTCGTCAAGATACACAACTTCATAATATTTAAAATCTTCTGAAAGATATCCGTCGCCAACAACCACTAAATCTTTCTGAAAGAGCAATTCAAAGTTCTCATCGTAAATAGAATAAATTTGCGTATCAGGAGAAAATATTGTAACCTCCGCATTACTAATTTTAGGAGATTTAATTAAACTCAATACACTAATTAATAGCAGTGCTACAACAATAATATTTCTTTTTAGCATAAATATTTCCTCCTTTTGTTTTTATATTCAACAATAAACAACGATAAATTAATGTTATTAGTGTAAACAAAAGCAAAGAGTCAAACATAAAATAAAAATCTAACCTCAAGTAACCAAAATTATCAAGCCCAACAATACCACTTATAAACGCAATTAAAGTAGACGAATTAATAATAAAAAATAAACCAGTTCTAAAATTATTTAGATAAACAATAGAAAACATTAAAACAAGACCTATTGCAAATTTATTCTCAAAAGAAACCAAATAATTTAATTCACTATTTAAAAAAAATTTATAAATTATTGAAGTAAATAAAATATAAAAAATATTTAAAAAATTTACCCTATTTAAAGAACACAAAACAAACAGCAAAATTATTGAAATTAATAATAAAATATTAAAAGATGTGTTACCAACTTTAACCTCTCCAAAGAAATAACTTGCACATAAAAAGGATGTAAATAACATTACAATTAATTTAATGTGTCGCTTATTAAAATTTAATAAATTAAAAGCAGATAATAAAAATAAAATTCCAGAGGATATAAAAACGAGTGACATATAAAACAACTCCTAAAAATATTCTCTGCAAATAACTAACTAATATGTAAAAAATCTCAACTTCCTAATAATGTAAAATTTTGTAAAATTATAGAAATATTTTAAATTTAAAATCATATAATTGTAACAAAAGGAAATATTTTATGGAGATGTCTTTTTGCAAACTAAGAGCAAAAGAAGTAATTAATATTTGTGATGGTAAAAATCTTGGCAATATTACTGATATAATATTTGATACTTCTTGCGGAAGAATACTTGGATTAATTATTCCCGCACAAAAAAGTTTCTTTAGTTTTTTCAAATCAAATAACGATATTTTTATACCATATAATCGAATATGTAAAATAGGTAAAGATATCATATTGGTTGACATAATTATGCAACAAAATTGTAATTGTGAAACATTATCTTGCAATAACAATTTTAATTGCGAAACACAAAATAACAAAAATATCAATATACAATCTATGTTAGATGATATTAATAATTCTAAATAGTTATTGTCAATTAATATATAGTTAATGTCAATTATTTTATTATATTTGTTACATAATTAATTTTTATC